>NZ_JAFAND010000119.1 GCF_019232825.1 Paludibacterium sp.
TCGGCAGCAGTCAAAACGGCGCCGGGATTTTGCTTCAGCTCACTGATGCCGACTGCTTTGTTAGCCAATATCTTGTACATGCCCACCTCGCAAAGACCTATTTATGCGAACGAATTATAGGTCATTCCACACTTAAACACACCATAATTAACCCTGTTAATAGGATGATTAACAGCTCTCTTAGTTTCCAATCATTGCCCTGTTATGCCATCTCAACGCTTTTCCTCGCCAGCGAATTCACGCGAGCCTTTCGGGTCGAGCACGTGCACTTCGCGCCCGGGATGATTTCCCCCTTGCTGTTCGCCTTGCTATAAGTGTGCCAAGGCTAGAGGGCAGCAGCGGAGCTGCCCTCTGTCATTCAATGCACAGATAGCCGGAGATAAGGACAGGCGGAAGAACACAATCGCTGTAACGAAACATTAAGTATCACCGAATGGCAGAAATACACCGATTCGACACAAAGTAAAAATGCTTCGCGAGATCAGGATAATTCGAGAGGGCCAGGTCTGACGATTGCCGAAACGCGGCTGCCCTGCGCCTTTGCTGACAATCAGTGATTGAGCTGGTCGAGTTCTTGCTCGGAGAGGCCAGTACATTGCATGACGACAATACGGTCTATACCGTTCATGAACATGGCACGCGCCACTTCTTGCCGCCCTTCTTGACGGCCTTTCTGCGCGCCCTTCTCGATGCCCTCCTGGATGCCCTTCTGCCGGGCCTCCTCACGGAGTCTTTCTTCAATGGTCATGACAACCTCCTCGTACTGCGGCGCGCTGTGCGCCAGAGCATCCAACAAGACGTTCGGCTGGGTCGTATCGCCAGCCAGCAGCATGTAATTGATCAGTAGGGCGCACTCGCCGAAGGCAGTGCGCCATCTTTCACGCTATCGACTGATGAATGCGACCTCCCCCGCCGGCGTTGGCGCAATGCCGCGCGTTGCACGGCGATTGCACCCTACAATCCCGGGCACACGTAGGGGGCGTCGCGCAGCAGCGCGCCGTGGCCGGGTCGGTCAGGAATTGTTTGAAGACGGCGTCGTGTGGGGTGGAGATGGGCATGGGCCGATGATAGCGGCCCATGGCTTGGCGAGCACGTCAGCGCGGTTGGCTGAGACGCACAGAAGAACGCTATCCCTTTTCCTCGCCGGCGAATTCGCGCAGCCCTTCCGGATCGAGCACGCGCACTTCGCGCCCGGCGACCTGGATCAGTTGCGCGGTCATCAGCCGCTGCAGCACGCGCGAGAAGGTTTCCGGCGTCAGGTTGAGACGCGAGGCGATCAGGTTTTTGTTCAGCGGCAGCGGGAACGCCGAATCCGGCTCGCCGGCATCGACCCAGGCCTGCTGCAGATAACCGCTGACGCGCTGCAGCGAGCTTTCGGTCGAATAGCGCTCGACGTCGCGAATCAGGCCGTGCAGGCGCATCGACATGCCGGCCAGCAGCCGCCGGGCGAAATCGCCATCCCCCCCCAGCGCGCCCAGGATGCCGGCCGAATCGATCTTCAGCAGCAGCGTGTCGTCCAGGCACTGCGCCAGCACCGGGTAGGCGTAGCCCAGGAACATCACCGCCTCGGCCAGGCTCTGGCCGGGCTGGATCACCTCGACCACCTTCTCGCTGCCCTGAGCGGAAAACAGCGACAGCTTGACGCGGCCGTACACCACCACGTACATGCCGTCGCACGGATCGCCCTTCTGAAACAACACGCGGCCCTTGTCGCAGCGCACTTCGCGCACATGCGGCAGCAGCACGGCCAATTGCTCGGGCGAAAGCGCTTGGAATAACGGTTGATGACGCAATAAAGTGGGGATATCGACGTGGGGCATGGCGTGACGGGCTTGTGAAATCCTTGACGCAAATCATTCTAGCCGGACTAGGCGTTTCGACATACTGCCATGCCATAGCCATCATTTCACGTTTTTTCATTGCAGGGACGATTTCATCATGAGCGCCATCCCCCAACTGATCGCACAACACCGCGGCTGCGACGACTGGTTCGCCCGCGCCGAGGCCGCCGCGCGCGCCGGCGACTGGGACGCGACAGCCGCAGCCTGGACGCCGTTCGAGGCCGACATGGAGCAGCATTTCACCTTGGAGGAAAGCCAGCTGTTTCCCGCTTTCGAGTCGGCCACCGGCATGACCATGGGTCCGACCGCGGTGATGCGCGGCGAACACGCAGAAATGCGCGAGCTGTTCATCGACCTGCGCGCCGCGCTGGCGGCGCGCGATGCCGATGCCTTCGTCGGCCACGGCGAAACGCTGCTGATTCTGATGCAGCAGCACAACATGAAGGAAGAGAACGTGCTCTATCCGATGTGCGCCCAGCACGTGGCGGACTTCGACGCGCTGGTGGCCCGAGCATGAGCGCGCAAGACCTGCGCCACCTGGTGCCGCCGCAACCGATGGAGATCATCCTCGAGGCGGCGGAAACCCTGGAACCGGGCCAAACGCTCAGCTACGTGCTGCCGCATCATCCGCTACCGCTCTATCCGCTGTTGGAACAGCAGGGAATACGTTACCGCTGCGAACTGTCCGACGACGGCGGCGTGATCCTGCACATCGAACTGGCATGAGCCAAGCCTGGCTGTCCTACGACAATGCGCCGCCGATCGGCGTACCGATGCGCTTCTTCGCCGCGGCGGTCGGCTGGCTTGGCGTCTTGGCGCTGACCCTGACCCTGGCGCTGGCGGCGCCGCAGGCGGCCAACCGCTATCTGCCGCTGACGGTGACGCTGACGCATGAATTGGCGCTGGGCGTGCTCGGCAACATCATGCTCGGCGCGGCGCTGCAGTTGCTGGCCGTACTGGCGGGCCTGCCGCTGAAGCATCCGGCGCGCATGCTGTGGGCGGTCTGGCTGCCATGGCAGCTCGGCGCCGCCCTGCTGTGCGCGGGCTTCGCGCTCGGCTTCGATCCGTGCTGCCTGCCGGCCGGCGCGATCCTTTTGACCTTGGCGCTGGCCGCCTTGCTCGCGCACGGCGTCATCGGCCTGCTGCGCTCGCCGGCGCGCGACAGCGGCAGCCGCGGCATGCTGCACGCGCTGTGCGGACTCGCCGTGACCGCCACGCTCGGGCTCGCCATGGTGGCGGCGCTGACCGGCCGCGTCGATTGGCCGCTGTTGCCGCTGTTGCACAGCCATGTCCTGTGGGCCGCCGTCGGCTGGCTGCTGTGTCTGCTGATCGCCATCAGCCAGACCGTGGTGCCAATGTTCCTGATCACCCCGCCCTACCCGCGCGCCACACGCTGGCTCAACCTCGGTCTGCCGGCGCTGTTGGCCGTCATCACCGTGCGCAATCTCCGCCCGCTGCCCGGCGCGGCGGAGTTCGGCATCCTGCTGTGGCTAGGCATCAGCGCCTACGCCCTCTTGACGCTGCGCCAACTGCGCCAAGGCCGCCGGCCGCAAGACCCGGCGCGGGCACAATGGCAACGCGCCATGTGGTGCCTGCTCGCCGCGGGACTCGTCGCGCTCGCTTGCCTCGCCTGGCCCGACCGCGCGGCACTGCCGCTGCTGACGGGTTTGCTTTGGTTCGGCGGCCTGGGGCTGGGCGTCATGCTGGCCATGCTGGGCAAGATCGTGCCGTTTCTGTGCTGGCTGCACCTGAAAGCGGCGCAACCGCCACGCGGCTTGCTGCCGTCGACGCACGGCTTCCTGCCCGAACGCCAGCACGCGCGCGTCGGCGCGCTGCATGCGCTGTGGCTCGCCTCCGGCCTGTTATGGTGCCTGGCGCCGACGCTCACTCAGTGGCTGTTCGCCGCCACGACCGCGCTCTTGGCCGGCACACTGGCGTGGCTTGGCGCGCGCATTGCGCGCCAGTATCACGAGGTGCTGCGGCAGATCCAAGCAAGCAGACAGACTTAAATTCCAAGCCGCCGAATCCATTAGGGGCTGTTTGCAAACAACGCTGAGTCCACCCTCCGGCTTGCTTGACCATCCTCTTTTGACGATAATTCGTTCATAAACGACAATCTCGATCATGAATGAGATTCGGCACTACCTTGATCGAGAAGGCCGCGACCACTTCGCGAAATGGCGAGAAAAGCTTCGTGATATCAAAGCCAAGATAGCCATTGACCGCCGCATCATGCGCGTTGAGCTGGGTAACTTTGGCGATCACAAGCCATTACGCGGAGGGATATGGGAGTTGCGCATCGACGTTGGACCTGGTTATCGGGTCTATTACGCAAAGTCAGGACGAACAGTTGTCCTGTTGCTTTGTGGCGGCGACAAACGTCAACAAGACGCCAATATCGATCTGGCTTGTGAATTCTGGCGCGATTGGCAGCGTCGTTATGAAGAGGAAAGTGAACGATGAGAGACAGAGCGCACGACGACGCGATGGCTGAGGCCCTCCGTTCCGATCCGGCCTATGCGGCTGAGCTTCTGAACAACATCCTAGAAGAGGGCGAACAAGCTGAACTCATGATTGCCCTACGGCAAATGGCCAAAGCCTTTGGCGGCGTACGCTGCGTGGCGACCGAGGCGCATCTCAACCCAACACAGCTGTATCGGACCTTATCCGCAACGGGGAATCCAGCCTTAAGCAGCTTAACCGCAATACTCCGCGTCATGGGTCTACGCCTGTCCGTGACCGAGATCGCTGCTCACTAATCGAAATAACACGAAAGCCTGAGGATCACGTCAGCCGGGCCATGCCGGCCGTTTGACGCCACCCCCTGTACTAAAGGACAAGTCGCAACCCGTTAAGCCAGCCTAGCATGGCTACATAGCGGCCACCTCCACCATTCCCTCCGTGGACACCAGACGCCTCCCTCCCAATTGGTGCCGCTGTTTCGTTCGCACGATTTTCTGCAGTGATTCCCTCGCCTGACTCACGTCCGGCCGCGAATTCGCGCGGACGTCGCACAGGCGACCCGATGCGTCGAGGTGTGAAATGGCAGGAAATGATCCGTTCGACATGGCAGGCCCGGAGACCCATAAAGACCAGGGTGCGGCGCAGCCACCCGCGTCCGACGCCGCATCGGCCGCCGGCCAGCCGCAAGCCGCGCCGCAGGTGTCGCTGCCCAAAGGCGGCGGCGCCATCCGCGGCCTGGACGAGAAGCTGGCGGTCAACCCGGTCACCGGCGCGGCCACGCTGACGATACCGCTGCCGCTGAGCCCTTCGCGCGCCGGCTTCCAGCCGACATTGACGCTCGACTACGACTCCGGCGCCGGCAACGGCCCGTTCGGCGTCGGTTGGCAGGTCTCGCTCGCCAGCATCACCCGGCGCACCGACAAAGGCGTGCCACGCTATCGCGACGACGCCGACGGCCTGCAAACCGACATTTTCATCCTGGCCGGCTGCGAGGACCTGGTGCCGACCGGCGAGCCGCAAGCGCGCGATGGCTATCGCGTCGAGCGTTTCCGCCCGCGCATCGAAACCGCCTTCACCCGCATCGAACGCTGGACCCGCCGCGACAACGGCATCGCCCACTGGCGGACCTTGTCGCGCGACAACGTGCTGAGTCTTTACGGCTATGACGAAGCCGCGCGCATCGCCCATCCGGACGACCCGGCGCAGATCTTCAGTTGGTTGATCTGCGCAAGCCTCGATGACCGCGGCAACGCCATCGTCTACGACTACGAGGGCGACGCCGGGACGGCGCAGCGCTATCCCAAGCGCGTGCGCTACGGCAACCGCCAGCCGTTGGGCCTCGACGCCGAACGGCCGGACTTTCGCGCCGACGATCTCGACTGGTACCGCCGCGCCGACACGCAGTCATGGCTGTTCGAACTGGTGTTCGACTACGGCCAAGGCCATTACCAATGGCTCGATCGCGAACAAGGTCTGGCGCGCGCGCAGCTTGCCGCCACCCAGCCCGCGCCGCGCCGGCGCGACGCCTTTCTGTCCTGCCGCGCCGGTTTTCCGGTCCGCACCGAGCGGCTGTGCCGGCGTGTGCTGATGTTCCATCATGTCGCCGAGGAAACCGGCGTTGACGATTATCTGGTGCGCTCGCTGGCGTTCGACTACGAGGAAAAACCCACCGTCTCGCTGCTCACGCGCATCACCCAGACAAGCCACCGCCATCGCGAACACGATGAGTTCGACAGCGCGCGCTTGGCGCCCTGCGAATTCGGCTGGTCGGCGAGCCCGCTGGAACAAGGCGCTACCGCCACGCTCGCCACGCGCACGCTCGACTCGGCCACGCTGCAAAGCCTGCCGGGCATCGACGACAGCCTGTTTCGGCTGGTTGATCTGGATGGCGAGGGCATCGCCGGCATTCTCGCCGTGCAGGCGCAGGCCTGGTTCTACAAGCCCAATCTGGGCGATGGCCGTTTTGGCGCCACCGAGCGGGTGCGCACGCAGCCGACGCTGTCGGATACCGACGCGCGCCAATGGCTGCTGACCGACGTCGCCGGCGATGGTCAGCTGGACTTGGTGGACCTGTCCCCGGCCGCCGCCGGGTTTCAGGAGCGTACCGCCGAGCGCGGCTGGGCGGGTTTTCGCGCGTTCCGCAACATGCCGGCGACGGATTTCGCCAGCCCTAACCTGCGCTTTGTCGACCTGACCGGCGACGGCGTCGCCGACATCCTGATCACCGAGGCGGACACGTTGACGTGGCACGCATCGCTCAAACAGGAAGGGTTCGCCCGCGGCGTGGTGGTATCCGTCCCGACCGACGAGCAGCATGGCCCGCGCGTGGTTTTCGACGATGGCGAGCAATCGATTTTTCTGGCCGACATGACCGGCGACGGCCTGGCCGATCTGGTGCGCATCCGCCACCGCGACATCTGCTACTGGCCGAGCCTCGGCTACGGCCGGTTCGGACCGCAGGTGCGCATGCATAACGCGCCGGTGTTCGACATGCCGGACCAGTTCGACCCGGCGCGGCTCCGGCTCGCCGACACCGACGGCAGCGGCCCGACCGACATCCTCTATCTCGGCCGCGATGCCGTGCGCATCTATCTGAACCAAAGCGGCAACGGCTGGAGCGAGGCGCATGCGCTGACGCAATTCCCCGCCATCGACGACGTGGCGACGGTCAGCGCCGCCGATCTGCTCGGCCACGGCACCACCTGTCTGCTGTGGTCGTCGCCGCTGCCGCGCGCGGCCGGGCGGCAATTGGTCTACGTCGATTTGATGGACGGCCGCAAACCGCATCTGCTGACCCGCGTGACCAACAACATGGGCGCGCTGAGCCTGCTGCACTATCAGAGTTCGACCGCGTTCTACCTGGCCGATCAGGCCGCCGGCACGCCCTGGCTCACGCGGTTGCCGATGCCGGTGCACGTCGTCTGCCGCAGCGAGACCCACGATCTGATCAACCGTAACCGCTTCGTCTCGCGCTACAGCTACCACCATGGCTATTACGACGGCGTCGAGCGCGAGTTCCGCGGCTTTGCCCGCGTCGACCGCACCGATACCGAGGAGCTCGCCGCGCTGAACGCGCGCGGCGAACTGGACACGACCGCCAATATCGACGCCGCCTCCTATGTGCCGCCGGTGCTGACGCGCACTTGGTACCACACCGGCGCCTATCTCGGCGGCGAGTCGCTGGTGCATCTGCTCGCCCACGAATACTGGCCGGTGGACAAAACGCTGCGTTGCGACGAGAGCGAGCTGCCGACGCACGTGACCGGCGAAGAGCTGCGCGAAGCCTGCCGCGCGCTCAAAGGCAGCGTGCTGCGCCAGGAAGTGTATGCGCAGGACGGCACCGCGGCGGCCGAGCGGCCGTACACGGTCGACGAGGCGGGCTACCGCGTCGAGATGCTGCAAGCGCGCGGCGAGCACCGCTACGCCGTGTTTTTGCGTACCGAGCGCGAGATGCTGCGGCTCGATTACGAGCGCCGCCTCTACCGCGTGGACGATGGCGATGGCACTCCCCGGCGCTGCACGGCGCCGCGCATCACGCAAAAATGCACGCTCAAGCTCGATGCCTTCGGCAATGCGCTGCAAGCCGCGCATATCGAATACGGCCGCCGCATCCCCGACCCGTCGCCCTTGCTCGACGCCACCGATCATGCGGCGCAGGCGCGGCTGCATATGACGCTGACCGACAACGCCTTCACCCACGTCATCGATCAAGCCAACGCCTGGCGCGTGCCGCAACCCGCCGGCGCCAGCGTGTACGAAGTGCACCTGCCGGACCCCGCCGCCGCGCGCGAACGCCTATACCGTTTTGCCGAGCTCTACCAGTTGGCCCGCGCGGTAAGCGACGGCGAGCACGATCTGCCCTACCCGGATTGGCAGGCCACGCCCGCCGCGCCGAAGCGCCGCCTGCTGCGGCAAAGCGCCGCCCGCTATCGCCGCAACCGCCTCGACGGCCTGCTGCCGCTGGGCCAGATCGAATCACTGGCGCTGCCTGGCGAGAGCTATCAATTGGTGTTTGATCAAGCGCTGATCGACCAGGTCTACCGCCGCGACGGCGAAGCGCTATTGCGCATCGACACGCTGACCGACCGCGGCGGCGATGGCGGCGGCTACGTCGACCTGTTGAACGATGGCCGTTTCTGGAGCCCTTCCGGCCGTGCGTTCTATGACATCGATCCGGCCGCCGGCAGCGCACAGGAGCTGCAACAAGCGCTGGCGCACTTTTTCCTGGCACGGCGTTACACCGACCCGTTCGGTCAGGCCAAACGCGTCGACTACGACGGCGCCGATTTGTTGATCACGCGCTGCGTCGATGCCATGGGCAATACCATCCGCGCCCGCAACGACTACCGCGTGCTGCAGCCGTGCGAGATGACCGACGTCAACCATAACCGCGCGGCGGTGGCCTTCGACGTTCGCGGCCTGGTGGCGGCCACGGCGGTGATGGGCAAGGCGGACCAGGCCGAAGGCGACAGTCTGGCGCATGTCGCGGTCGATCTGCCCGCCGGCGCGCGCGACGCCTTTTTCGCCGATCCGAGCGACGAGGCCGCGCGCGCGCTGCTGGGCTCGGCGACCACGCGCATCGTTTACGACCCGCTTCGCTTTTATCGCGAACAGCGGCCGTGCTACGCGGCGGTGATCGCGCGCGAAATCCATGTCAGCGATCTCGCGCCGGACACGGCGACACCGGTTCAGGTCGGCTTTAGCTATTCGGACGGCTTCGGCCGCGAGGCGCAGCGGCAATTGCAGACCGATCCGGCGCCAGAGACGCCGCAACAGCGCCGCTGGCTCACCAGCGGCTGGGTGATCGTCAACAACAAGGGCAAGCCGGTGCGCGAATACGAGCCGTTCTTCTCGGCATCGCACCAGTTTCGTTTCGCCCATCGCCAAGGCGTCAGCGCCACGCTGTTCTACGATCCGGTCGGCCGCGTGGTGGCCACGCTCAACCCCGACCATAGCTGGAAGAAGACCACGTTCGACGCCTGGGGGCAGACCGACTGGGACGGCAACGACACCGCGCTGATCGACGCCCCGCAGGACGATCCGGACGTCGGCGTCTATTTCGCGCGTCTGCCGCCTGACGACTACCTGCCGACCTGGTACGCGGCGCGCTTGGCCGGCGACGCGGAAGAACGCGCCGCGGCGCGCAAAACCGCGCTGCACGCCGACACGCCGACGATCGCTTTTGCCGACGGCAGCGGCCGGCTTTTTCTCAGCGTGTCGCACAACCGCACCCGCCCGGGCGACGACGTTTACTACAAGAGCAGGATGACGTTCGACATCGAGGGCAACCGCCGCATCGCGCGCGACGCCGAACAACGCATCGTCATGCGCTACGACTACGCGCATGGCGGCGCGCAGATTCACCAGACGAGCATGGAGGCCGGCGCGCGTTGGAGTCTCAACGATGTGCTGAACAAGCCCATCCGCAGCTGGAACAGCCGCGGGTACCGCTTCCGCACCGAATACGACCTGTTGCGCCGGCCGGTGGCCTCGTACGTCGACGGGGGAGACGTTCCGCTGGCGCTGCAATACGAGCGCAGTGTCTACGGCGACAGCCCGGAGGCGGGGCTGAGCGAGGACGAGCGCCTGCGCGACAACGTGCGCAACCAGCTGGTGCGGCATCTGGACGGCGCCGGCGTGGTGCATAACCAGCGCTACGATTTCAAAAGCAACCTGCTCGCCAGCACACGCCAATTCTGCCGCGACTACCACCATGCGCCGGACTGGTCGGCACCGCCGGCCTTGGAAGCGGAAATCTTCGCCCAGGCCAGCCGCTTCGACGCCCTCAACCGCGCTGTGGCCGTCACCGCGCCCGACGGCAGCGTCTATCTGCCGCGCTTCAACCGCGCCAACCAGCTCGACCACGTCGACGTGCGCCGGCCCGGCCAAGACGGCGCCGAGCAGACGCTGCCCTTCGTCCGCCACATCGACTACAACCCCAAGGGGCAACGGACAAGCATTGACTACGCCAACGGCGTGACCACGGTATCGCACTACGACCCGCTGACCTGGCGGCTCATTCACCTGAAAAGCAGCCGGTCGGCGACACCGGCATCGCCGGCATTCGCAGGCCTGGTGTTCGCCGCGCCGGACGTGCTGCAGGATCTCCACTACAGCTACGACCCAAGCGGCCACATGCTGCGCATCGCCGACCATGCGCTGAAAACCGTCCACTTCGATCAACAGAAGGTCGAGCCGGTGGCCGACCTGACCTACGACGCCCTGTACCGGCTGATCGCGGCCAGCGGGCGCGAGCACGCGCTGCAAGCGCACTTCGGCCAAACGCCGGTGGGCGACCTGCGCGACTTTCCCCAGACAGGCTTCACCGCGCCCGCCGACTTGCAGGCGTTGCGCCAGTACCTCGAGCACTACGACTACGATCCGGCGGGCAACCTCACCCGCGTGCATCATCAGGCGCACGGCGGCAGCTGGACGCGTGATTACGCCTATGAGGAAGCGAGCCAGCTCGACCGGCACAACGTCAGCAACCGTCTCAGCCGCACATGGCTCACGCGCGAACAGACGCCTGAGCGCTACGCCTACGACGCGCACGGCAACCTGACCGCCCTGCCGCATTTGTCGCGACTCGAATGGGACTTCAAGGACCAGCTGCACACCAGCGCCGGTCAGGTGACGCACGAAGGGGGCGGCGAGCGCACCTGGTATCTGTACGACGCCGCCGGACAGCGCGTGCGCAAAATTACCGAGCGCGCCAACGGCACGCGCCGACACGAGCGGCGTTACCTCAACGGCTGGGAGGTATGGCGCGCCTTCGGCGCCGATGGCGAACGCATCGAAACCGAGCGCGGCACGCGCCATGTCTGCGACCAGCAACAGCGTATCGCGCTGATCGACGCGCTGACGGTCGAGGACGGCGCACCGCGCACCGCGCCCAGCGTTCAACTGCGCTATCAGCTGTCGAACCACCTCGGCTCCGCTTGCATCGAGTGCGACTGGCGCGGCGCGTTGATCAGCTACGAAGAGTATTACCCCTACGGCGCCACGGCATTCGAGGCCGGGGCGAGCGCCGCCGAGGTCAAGCGCAAGCGTTACCGCTATTGCGGCAAGGAGCGCGACGAGGAAACCGGTTTTTATTATTTCGGCGCGCGCTACTACGCGCCTTGGCTCGGGCGCTGGACCGCCTGCGATCCCGCCGGGTTGCGCGATTCGGCCAATCTCTATCTGTATGCCGGCAACGACCCGTTCAATGTGGTCGATCCAAATGGGCGATGGGACATCAGTTGGTCGGATGTGGCCATCGGCGCGGCCATCGCGGTTGCCACCGTGGCGGTGGTGGTGGTCACCGCCGGCGCCGCGGCGCCGGTCATCGCCGCCGGGCTCGCCGAAGCCGGCGTCAGCGCGGCCACCATCACCACGCTCGGGGAAGCCGCGGCCGCCACCGGCGTGGTGATGGGCGCGGCCGGCACCGCCGATACCGCCGCCGCGGTGTTTACCGGCGTCGATCCGGCCACCGGACGCACGCTGACCGATCAGGAGCGCTCGCGCCGCCTGGGCGCGCTGCCCATCGAAGCCGTGGCCACCGTGCTTGGCGCGCGCGGCTTGGATGCCGGCGGCACGCCGCCCGGCTTGGGCGAGCCCGCGCCCGCGCCGTCGTTCGGGCGCTTGGCCATGCCCGATGGCACCACCATCGACGTGCCATCGCTCAACATACCGGCGCCCGCCCCGGCGGTGGCCGCCACCCCGTCGCTCGCGGCGCCGCTTCAGGTCGCCGCCGTCGGCACCGGCGTGCTGGCCACGCCGCTATTGATGTCGATGATGGACGGCGGCGGCTCCTCCAGCGGCGGCAGCGGCGGTTCGTCCGGCCCCAGCGCCGGCGCGTCGGAAACGCCAGCCGCCCCCGACCCGGCGGCGGACGCGAGCGGCACCACCAGTGGCGACACCAATACCTGCGTCGACCCGGCGGCCGATCCCGCCACGCCGGCCACCCCTGCCACGCCCGCGGCCGAAACCGGCACCTACCGCGATGTCGCCGGCCATCACGTGCACCAGTCGGCGTCCTACTCGCCCGGCGGACCGTCGGCCAAGGGCAACCCCAACCACAACGACGCCATCTGCATCGATCTGCAAGGCGCCGACCACCAGAACGCCTCGACCGTGCAGCGCACGCTGAACCAAGCCGCCAATGGCCGCTTCAGCGGCACGGCGGAAGTCGGCGGCACGCCGGGCGACCCGAACGTCACCATCGAGGTGACCGGCGACGGCTCGCTGGCGCCGACGCCCAATCAGTCGTTCGAAGACGTCAAAGCGTTTTATTCCTTGCGCGCCGCCGACGCCCCCGGCTACCAGACCGGGGATGACGCGCTCGATCTCGTGTGCCGGTCGGCCGACCAATTGCCAAACGCGCCGGTACGCGTCCCGTCCCGATAGGAGTCTCGCCATGCAACAAATCATCGTCATCCGGCTGCATCCGGACAAACCCGTCAGCGGCGCCGCCTTCAGCAGCTACTTGACCGGCTTGACCCTGTCCGCCTACGACCTCAACGTCGGCGATCCGCAAGTCGGCCAGCATCTGGGCGACGCCACGTTCGTCGCGCCACCGGTGGCCACGCCGTGGCTCCCCGACCCGACCACCACCATCGTCCAGCACTACACGCCGTTGCTGCCGCCGCCTGGGCCGACGCTGGTGCCCGAGGCCGAGGCGACGGCGGTGATCGCCATCTCGCTGCCGGCCGGCTACAAGGAATACGTCACATCGGATCTGCGGCTGGTCATCAGCCGTAGCGGCACGCCGATTGTCAGCAGACTGGTGTATTACGACGTGCAGACGCTGACCGTCGGCGCGCTGCCGGCGCCGAATACGTACCCGGCCTTGGGCGCCAGCGACGTGGCGCTGTATCTGACCCTGCCGCGCCCGCTGACGCCCGGACTCGCCCAGATCGATCTGAGCCAGGGGCAAATCCCGGATTTCGCCACGCTCAAAAGCGCGGTGGAAACGGTGCTGGCGGCGGACGAGGGGCCGGTGCCGGCGATCACCGCGCTGTCGGCGGCGCAGGCCACGCATATCGCCAACGAAATCGTCTGGGGACCGCAAGATCCGCTGCCGGCGCCGCCGGCGAGCAGCACCACCGGTTACGACGACGTGGGCGCGCTCTACACCAACCCGCCCAACGACGGCACCATCAGCAACCAACTGGAGCAAAACCGGCAGCAATTCGAAGGCAACCTGAACAGCTACTACGCCACGCACAATGCCAACGTCCAGCGCCTGGCCAATTACGTGTACGCGTTGAGCACCGCGATGGCCTGCGAGGCGATGAGCACCGCCGCCACTCAGGCGCTATTGACCTTCCCGGTGAATCCCGGTGTGTCGAGTCCGGAAACCACCATCGCCGAGGCCGATGTGCTCTTGCTGCAAAGCGGCGGCGGCGCGCTGTCGCCGGCCTTCACGGTGCCGGCGGAATACTTCTATGCGCTGGGGGTGCTGCTGCCGCTGCAAATGACGGCGGTGCAACGGTTCCAGCTCGCCTGCCGCGATACCCCGCAGCGCACGCTGCCGACACTGGCCTCGGCGGTGGACAACGGCCTGATCAGCGCCACGCTGACGGTCAACCCGGCCCAGGCGGCGCGGCGCATGGCGGCGTTGGCGCCGGGCGCGCAGTACGACAGCACCGCGCCGCATTGCGCGCTCGACGCCACGCTGACGCCGCTCGTCCATGATTGGCTCGCCTACCCCGCCGCCGCGGCCTGGCGGAGCTATCAACCGGGCGATGACGACTCCGGCTTTTGGACGCCGGAAATCGCCGCGCAACCGGCAGGCTATTTGGCGCTCGACCTGGCGGCGCTGACCAACGATTTCGCGCCGCTGACGGCGGCCATCCTCGCCATTCCGGTCGCGAGCGTGGCACAACTGGCGGCGCTGACCGTGGCCAATTGGAACCATCTGTTCGGCAATCCCCCCAACACCGCCCTGTTGCCGCCCTTCACCGCCCCGGGCACGCCGCAGGCGCGGGTGGCGGCATTCATCCGCCACGTGCAGAAATTCTTCGCCATGGGTTTCGGCCTGTCGGCGCCGCCGACCGCGGCGGCGGACGCCGCGCCCACGCTCGACTTGCCCACCGAGGATATGATCGCCGAGTGGGTCGCGGCCTATCAGACACTGGTCGGCGGCACGTTCACCTTTGGCGCCGGCCCGCTTGTGGACAGCGACGTCGCCGCCGCCGCGCAAAACGTCTGGCCCAGCGACACCCCGGCACAGCAGTGGCTCGCCCAGCGCATGACGGTGCTCAATGCCTTGTGTCAACTGGCCGGCGTCACCTCGCACGTGATGCCGCCGGCGCCGAGCCTGACGTTTTCCGTCGCCGAGGCGCTGTATGCGCGCGGCTTCACCAGTGCCGCCGACATCGCCGCGTTGAGCCAGGACAGTTTTAGCGATGCCTTGCGCGGCACGGTGGCCTTCGACAGCGCTGCCGCCATCTGGAACGCGGCCGGCGGTGTCAATCCGGCGACGCCACCCGCGCCAGGCCCGTTCACGCCGATCAACCCCGGCGGGCTGGAAGACTGCGTGCCGCCCTGCTATCTCTCCCCCACCGGCACCGTGCAATACTTGCACGACTTGCTTGCGCTGTCGGAGAACGCCAGCTGCGACGCGCCCGACGCCCCGACGGACAGCGGCCGCTTCACGCTCGGCCAGATGCTGGCCGGGCGGCGCGCCGACCCGGCGCTCTTGGAGGTGACCGCCGCCAACGCGCTCTCGCCGCTGCCGCAGATCGATATCGTCAACGAACAATTGGAAAACCTGGTGGCGACATCCGCCGCCGGCGGCGTGTACGACAGCGCGCAACACGCGCTGTTCGGCCACAAATTGTGCTCGCCCGACGACTGCCTCGAGGTGATCGAGGATACCGACCAATGCCACCACCCGGCCCAGCTATTCACCGCGATGCCGCAATACAGCTCGCCGGCCACGCCGCCGGCCAACGGTGCGGCTTACGCCGCGCTCGGCAGTGATTTTTCCGCACCGTCGCTGCCCTATTCCCAACCGCTCGACGTCAACCGCCAATACCTGGAAACCGTATCCAGCTGCCGCTTCGCGGTGATGCGCGCCTTCCGCCAGGAAATCACCGAGTTCGCGCTCGACCAGACGGTGGCGGCGCCGGCCTTTCCCGGCCATCTGTGGCGCTACCCGGTCAAAATCGACATCGGTATCGAATATCTCGGCATCAGTGCAGAAGAGTACGCGCAGCTGTTCACCCAGAACATCGCGCTCACACCCACGCCAGGGCAGCTGACGCTCTATACGCTATACGGCTTCGTCGCCGAAACGCAGCCCGACGGCAGCAACTGGATCGACGTGGTATTGCGCTTGCCCGAGTTTCTGCGCCGCACGGGCCTCAGCTATTGCGAACTGGTGGCATTGCAAGACGCCAGCTGCGTGCAGTTCGACGCGCTGCCGCAAAAAACGGATAGCCCGCCGCGCGACGCCAACACGCCGCCGGCCCAACGCGCGCCGGGCAACGGCGACGGCGAACAGCGCGCCGGCCGCCTGCCGGCGTGCGAACCCTGCTGCCCCGAGCACTATCGATTGGTGTTCCACCAGCCAAACAATCCGCAAACCGCGCTGGCTTTCCTCGCGGTCTATCTGCGGCTATGGCGCAAACTACAAGCGGTATGCGGCGCGCGTTACACCTTCGCCCAGCTGTGCGACATCATCGAAGTGCTGCAGCTTTATCAAGGCGGCAACATCAACCCCGACTTCATCCGCCAACTGGTATCGTTCCAGATCCTGCGCGACCAGTTCGGCCTGCGGCTGTCCGACGGCACGGCCAAGAAGGGCGCGCACGGCGCCGATCGTAGCGGACTGCTCGCGCTGTGGGTCGGCCCCTCGGCAAGCAAATGGTCCTGGGCGGTACAACATCTGGTCGAGCGCATTCAGCATTTCGCGCAGACGCGCATCGATCATTGCCCCAAGCATCCGCCGACGTTCATTAAACTATTGACCGACAACCTCGACCCACTGTCGGAGCTCGTCGGCTTTTCGACCACCTTGGCCAGCGACAGCTGGCACGCGCTGCCGACACACACGCTGCGCTTCGCCGAGGCGCTGGCCAAAATCACCGCCTCGCGCTTCGGCATCGGCGAGCTGCTGTATCTGTACGGCGTCGCGCCGCATCTGGACGGCGACGATCCGTTCCCGTTGCAGGACGGCAACGAGGCGCGCGACGATCCACTCGGTTTGCCGGAAACGGCCGCCGAGCACGACCGCCATGGCTTGGCGGCGCTACGCAAGAAACTGTTGGCGGCCTGCGTCGACGAGCACGAGATTCACGCCTGGACCTGGCATCGGATCGAAACCGAGCTGAAAGCGCAATTCGGCTATGCCGTGCCGGTCGGCGGCAAGGATTACCTGCAATCGTTGGGACAGCACTTCTTCCCGCACACGCTGGAACGCGCCGGCGTCAGTCTCGCGGCCACCGACCGGCAATACCGCGTGCCGCTTGCCGCCACCTCGCCCGATATGTGGAACACGCCACCGCATGGTCCTTTCCGCTATGACGCCACGGCCAGCATGCTGACCACGCAGTTGCCGCTGACCGATCACGCGGTGATCGACAAGCTGAGTCACCTGCGCGACCTCTCCGCCGACGAGCGCCAGGCGGTGCAGAACCTCTATGCCCTGCCGCGCGTCGACCTGGCGCCGTTCGCCTTATTTTTCCCCGATTTCGCCGCGGCCGAACACCACCTGATCGCCGAGGCGGACGAAGACAAACGCTGGTACTGGTTCCGCGCCCAATTCGCGTTGGCGGTCAAGCGCTGCCACCTGATCGCCGCCCATCTGGCGAGTCACGTCGATGCGGTGAAAAGCGCCGCGCTGTGCGCGGCGGCAGAGCCGCCGGCGGCGCACGCGTCGCAAACGGCTTGGCTGATTCTGCGCACGCTGTACGCCGACGAGAACCGTGGTCTGGCCTCATGGGAAAACGACAGCGGCGCGCCGCCCGACGTCATGTGGCGGCCGCAGCCCAGCGGCGGCGCGTTCGCCGCGCTCCTGGGGCTCATCGGCACGGGGCTCGTCGGCGAATTTCACGGCCAAGGCGGCAGCCTGGTCTGGCGCGAGCCGACGGCCGATCTGCAGGCATTCGGCGCCGAGCGGAATGCCAAGAACGCGCCGGTGCCGACCATCGTGCCGGCGCTCGACCTGAGCCTCTCGCCCGAGCAGTTGAAGCTCTTCGGCGTGCGCAACGGGTTCGGCATGCAAAACCAGCACGGCACGGCATTGGGCGGGGTCGAAGGCTTCAGTGTGCAATGGCGCGGCGTGCTGCTGATCGACGAAGCCGGCCATTACCACTTCAGCGCCGACACGCCGCACCACGACTGCGGCGGCGTGCCGGAGCGCCGCTGGCGCGTGCGGCTCGCGCGCGGCCAAAAAACCTGGACGGTGGTATCGCACCGCTGGCCGCACGAGCACAGCGAGAACGAATCGTCGCTCCCCTTGCTCGCCGGGGCCTACGACATCGAGGTGGCGTTCTGGCAGAGCAAGCCCGAATTTGCCGGCGCGGACGACGTGCATCCGCTTGCCACCGGTTTCGTGGTCAAGTACGCCGGCGCCGACACCCACGGGCAACTGGTGGCCCTGCCGCTCAAACACTTATTCAGCGCCAGCAAGGACGCCCCCTTGGGCGACAAGCTGCCGTTGGCGCCGGACAGCGCCGCGGCCGCGTACCTGGCCTTGCGCTACACCAGCAGCCTGCGCGACATCCGCCGCACCTATCAGCGCGCGTTCAAGGCCTTGCTGCTCGCGCACCGCTTTACGCTCAGCGGCCACCCATTGCAGCCGTTCGGCCAATCCGAGCTCGGTTATCTGCTCGCGCATGCCGACCTGTTCGCCGGTGTCAGCTTCTACCGCAATCCCGCGTTCACGCGCCACGCCGTCTATTTCGACATGAATCTGCTGCCGCTCTTCGACCCCTACCTGCCGCCGCCGGCAAGCCAGGATCAGCGGGTGGCGCCCAGCAACCAGCGCCGTCAGGCCTGGTTCGACAACTGGGAGCGGCTATTCGACTACACGCGGATGCGCGCCCCCGGCGCCGCGGCGGGCCGGCACGCCTGGCTGCTGTTCGAGGAAGCGGCGGAGAAACAGCCGGACAACCCGGCGCAGCTGTTGCGCCACCTGGCGATCGACCTGGATTGGTCGCCATGCGTGCAGTCCTATTTCACCAGTCAAACCACGCCGGTCTATCCGGTCAGTAGCCTCGACCTGTGCGACGACCGCTGGGCCGTGCGTGTCTGGCGCGCGGGGCAGTGGATCGAGCATCTCGTGCGGCATTTCCCGCCCAACGACATTCGCCGCGCGCGCCCCGACCTGTGGGCATCCGACGACCCCGGCGCGGTCGTGCCGGGCGAGACGCAAACCGGCAACGTCAATCTGGCGCGCCTGGTTGAGGACGCGCTGATCGAGCCCGACGAGCCGGACCTGCGCCGCTACGATGACCTGCGCCGTCTCAACGACGGCTTGCGCGCCGCGGCGCGCGCGCACCTGCTGGCCTATTTGTGCGGCATGAACCGGGTTGCGCTGCCATGGGGCGGTTTCGCCACCGACCCGGCGGCGCTGTCGGCGCTGTTGTTGATCGATGTGGAAACCGGCTGCTGCGAACAGGCGAGCCGGATCGAACAAGCCATCTCGGCCGCGCAGACCTTCGTCGAGCGCGCGCGGCTCGGCCTGGAGGACTGGGTGCTGGGCGCGGGCTTCTTGCGCCTGTGGCAGCATGAATTCGCCAGCTACCCGGTGTGGAAGGACTGCCACTGCCGCACGCTGTACCGGGAGAACTGGATCGGCTGGGACGAACGGCGCAAGGCGCGCCGCATCGAGGCGTTCCAGCTGCTGGAGGACCAACTGCGCCGTTCGGCGCTGTCGCTGGCGGCGCCCGGCGGGCTGGCGTACTGGCCGGAGGCGCTGCCGCCGGCCCACCCCGCCATCCGGCTGCTGCAACAATGCGAACCATCGGCGCTCAGGCGACTCGTGCCGCCGCGCGAGGGGCTGGGCGTGCTCGGCACGCCCGAGCGCACCGCCCGGCCCTCCTGGCTCGCGCCGGATACCGGCGCGACGCCGAACAATCCATTGCCGCCGCCGACCGCCAACGGCCTGAGCGCCGTGCCGCCAGCGCCCGCCACGTCAGGCGACGGCAAGCTGCCGTTCTGGATCCAAGCGGCAATCCGCCTGGGCGTGCATTTCATCCGCGTGGCCGCCGGCGGCGTGCCGCCCGCCGCCGCCGCGTTCGTGCCCGGCGACTTCCACCCCGAGCCAAGCTGCTGCAACGAATGCGCCGAACCCCATCCCCCCTGGGTGGACGAATACTACTTCTGGCTGGTGCCGGCGCGCGTCTTCAACGCGCCCGAGCAGGACAGTTATTACGACCCGAGCCAGCAGGCCTCGGCCTATTGGCATGACCCGACGCAATTGCCCACACTGCTTCACTGGGATACGGATGCCGCCGTGCGCCTGGCCTGGTGCCGGGTGCACAACGGCGACTTCCAGCAGCCGCGGCACAGTAGCGCGCCGGTATCGCTCACGGCGGGCGCCACGCCAGATCTGACCTATGTCGGCCGCAGCGCCGATTCGCTCACCTTCGCCGTCTCCGGCGGCGTGGCCTCCATCGGCTACAACGGCAGTGCAGCCCCGGGCTTCCGTTACGACATGGCGGCGGACGACAGCCTGCCACTGCCGCTCGTCGCCGACCCCTCACCGGTGGCCAGCCCCTACCCGGCGGGGCTGCCGGCCTATCCCTATTTCCTGTTCGTCGAGCCGGGAGAGCGGCTATTCATCGATGTGCTGTTCAGTCCGGCGCGGCTCATGGCCGAGGCGCTGCGCTGCCATTGCCGCTTCGAGCCGGCGTTGAAGTGGTATCAGCTCGTGCGCAACCCGCTGGAAGCCGACAACACCTGGATGGTGTGCGGCGGCCAACACAACCCAGGAACGACGGACGAGACCTCGACCGAGGCGCGGCGCCTGCCGCCGCCCAACTTCTGCTGCGATAGCACGCACATCACCGAACAGGCGGCGCGCGAGCGCGCCATCGTGCTCGACTATCTGGACACGCTGGTCGAATGGGCGCGCGCGCGGCTGCGCGACAATTCGCGCGAATCGGCCGAGCAGGCGCGGCTGATTCTCGACACCGCCGCCATGATTCTCGGCCCTTGCCCGGCGATCGTGCACAACCACGTCCGCCCCGCCAAACAGCAAGTCGGCGGCTTCGTCCCGCTCAATCCGCCGCTCAACCCGCGGCTGATGCAGCTCTACGGCCAGGTGCGGGACGGCCGCATGCGCGTGCACCGCTGCCTGTCCGAGTGGCGGCTGGTCGAGCCCAACGCCAAGGTGGCGCCCTACTGGGGCGAGACGGCCTGCTGCTGCGAGGCGGCGCCGGCCCATCCGTGCGACGAGGCGGCTTGCTGCGGCGAATGGGGTGGCTGCCATCCGTCCACGCCGTACCGTTTCAATGTGCTGCTGCCCAAGGCGGTCGAATGCGTGGGACGGCTGCGCGAGCTGGGCACAGGCCTACTCAACGCCTTCGAGCGCGGCGACAGCGAGTATCTGGCGCAAATGCACGCGCGCCACGAAACGGCACTGGCCGACATGAGCATCGCCTTGCGCCAACAGCAATGGCGCGAAGCCGACTGGCAGTTGCAGGCGCTGCGGGTCAGCAAGGAGGTGCAGCAGACCAACCGGCGCTACTACAAGCGACTGATCGATGTCGGTCTGATCAGCGGCGAGTTGGATTACCAGGACAACATGAACAACAACATCGCGCTGCATGGCGCGGCGATCGAAATCGAGGCGGTGGCCGAGGCGATGGCGCTGATCCCCGACTTGTTCGTCGGCTTCCCCTGCGAGGAGACATGGCTGCCGATCGGCACCAAGCTGTCGGGCATGTTCAAAACCTTGGCGCACATCACCAGCGAAGTGGGGGAAATCGCCGGTCTGAACGGCCAGCTCGATCTGACGCAGGCCGGTTGGCAGCGCCGGCTCGACGAGTGGGTGCACCAAGTCGAAGTGCTCGATCTGGAAATCGAACAACTCGAACTGCAAATCCTCGCCGCCGAGCGCAAGTCGCAGGAAACCCTGATCGAATTGAATTTGCAGCAGCAAACGCTGGAACAGTCGCGAGAAACGCTCGACACGCTGCGCGACAAATTCACTAGTCAAGCATTGTGGCTCTATCTGCAAAAAGAGGGCATGGCCCTGTACTGGCAGACCTACGAACTGTCGATGCAGCTCGCGCGCCAAACCCAGCACGCGTTCAATTTCGAGCTGGGCTATTGCCGGCGCAACTTCCTGCCGTGCGATAGCTGGGACAATCTGCGCGAGGGGCTGTTGGCCGGCGAGAAGTTGAACGTCGCACTGGAACGCATGCAGCAGGCCTATCTGCAGGACAACCGGCGCGAGTACGAGTTGACCAAGCACGTGTCGCTGGCTTTGCAGTTCCCATTGCCCTTCCTGCGGCTCAAGCTGACCGGCTATTGCGAAATCGAGTTGCCGGAATGGCTGTTCGATCTCGACTACCCCGGCCAGTACATGCGACGCCTGAAGAGCGTCAGCCTGACACTGCCGTGCGTCACCGGCCCGTATAGCGGCGTGCACTGCAAGCTGACGCTGCTGTCGAGCTGGACGCGCGTCGATCCATCGCTGCCCTGCCCCACCACGCCGTGCTGCCGCGACCAGCCGAAGTGCGACTGCGGCTGCCGTCATCCGCGCCACGAGCACTACCGGGCCGACTGCTGCGACCCGCGCGGCGTGAAGCTCTACGGCGCGCGCGAGGCGATCGCCACCTCGAGTGGCCGCAACGACGCCGGACTGTTCGAATTGAATTTCCACGACGAGCGCCATCTGCCGTTCGAATATGCCGGCGCCGTCAGCCGCTGGCGCATCGAGCTGCCGCCGGAAAACAACTATTTCGACCTGGCGTCGCTGACCGACGTGGTGATGCATCTGAACTACACCGCGCGCGAAGGCGGCAGCGCCTTGCGCGACGCGGCGCGCGAGGCGGCGCGCGAACGCCTGCCTGGCGACGGCTGGATCTACCTCGACCTGCAACGCGACTTCCCCGACGCCTGGGAACAATGGCAACGCACGCGCCGGCATGCCGGCGAGGCGTGCGACGGCGGCGCCATCACCCTGCCGATCACGCGCAAGCTGTTCCCGTATCTGCCTGGCGACCCGTCGATCGAGATCACCAAGATCGCCGTGCTGTTCGACAGCGACCACTGCGCCGAGCCCCCATGCCCGCCCATCGACGACTGCCCTTGCGCCACACCCGACGCGCGCGGCTGCCACGTGGTCGAGGTGACGGTGGACCGGCAGGACGACGACTGCGCCGGCCGTGAGCTGGCGCTCGCCTGCAAACCGAGCATCGACTGGCCGACGCTGTATCACGGCAGCGGCGAGATGCGCCTCGCCCCGCTCGACGGCTGCCATCCGGGCCACCGGCTGACGCTCTCCTTCGCCGACCGCGTCGACGGCATGGCGCGGATGTTCGTGCTGTGCCGCTACCAGGTGATTTGCCACTGCTGCGACACCGAACGCCCGCCGCGCCATTTCGACGTTCACGAAGGAGGCTGCCATGACTGCGCCTAAACCCAAGAAGTCCGCCGCGCCCCCTCCCGACGAACCCGGGCGCTATCGCTTTGTGACCGGCATCACACTCACGGCGCTGGAGACGCAGGTGAATCTGCTCGCGCGCCATGAGCCGCTGGCGCTCAAGCAGGTGCTGTTCGCCACCGGCACCGGTTTCGTCGCGGTGATGGAACGGGAGGACGCCAAACCGAAGCCCGGCTAGCCGGGGCACATCCCCGCGCCTACAATGAGCTTTTGCCCCAGGACAGTTTCCGATGACGGCGCAGGACTTCCGGCTCGAATACGGTTACCACAGCACCTGGCTCGCCCAGGTGCTGGCGGTTTTCAATAAAACGGCCATGAAGCGCGGCCCGGAATTGGCGGACAAGGTCGACCGGGCCTTTCACCACAGCCAGGTGGTGGCGTCGCTCTGGCAAGGCGACCAACTGGTGGCATTCGGGCGCATGCTGACCGATTTCGACCTGTACTCGGCCATTTTCGACGTGGTGGTCGACCCCGCGTTTCAGCGCCGCCATTTGGGCTGCCGGATCATCGCCGCCTTGACGGACAAGGCGCCGGACAGCTGCGTGCACCTGACCGCGACCTTCGGCAACGAGGCGTTTTACCACCAGCAAGGCTTCCGCTATCACAAGACCGCGATGGCGCGCTATCCGGCCAGGCTCGCCCATTCCCCCTATTTGGACCACGACAGGACGCCCCCATGCACACGCTGAAAGGCGGTTGCCATTGCGGCAACCTCGCGCTGACGCTCACGCTGCCGCAAGCCCCCGCCACCTATCACCCGCGCGCCTGCGACTGCGGCTTCTGCCGCAAGCACGGCGCCGCGTATCTGGCCGACCCGCACGGCAGTCTGCGCATTGCGGCCGAGGACCCGGCGGCTTTGGTCAAATACCGCCAAGGCAGCCACAGCGTCGATTTTTTGCTGTGCGGCCGCTGCGGCGTGCTGGTAGGCGTCACCTACCAAGATCAGGACGGACTCTTCGCCGTGGTCAACGCCAGCGCGTTCGACGACACCTTCGGCGAACGCCAACCGGTATCGCCGTACACGTTGCCGACCGAAGAGAAAATCCGCCGCTGGAAACAGTTGTGGTGCGCCGATGTCGCACTGCGGCTCGGCGTCAGCGGGCGTTAGCGCTCTGCTCGGCCAACCTGCGCGAATGCGCGCGGATCTCGGCGATGTCGGCGGGCGATGCGCCAAGCCGTTCGAGGAAGGCCTGATGCGCCTCGGGATGCGTGGCCTCCAACCCGGCGTGCAACTGATCGAGCTGGGCGTCGCTCAGCCCGGCCGCGTGCAGCATGGCGGTCAACGCGGTCTTATCGAGTGGCTGCGGCGAGTCCGTCAGCCGGCCGGAAAGCAATAGCCTGGCGACGCTTTCCTGCTGCGCACGCAGCGCGTCGATCCGCCGGCTCAAGTCGTTCAGATGCCGCGCCAGCACGCCGCGGGCCGAGTGCTGATCGGCGGGTTCGAGCAGCGCCGGCAGTTGTTCGAGCGGCAACCCGGCGCGGCGATAGCGGCAAATGGCCTCCAACCGCTCCCGATCCTCGTCCGAATACAGCCGATACAGCTGATGGCTGCGCCCGCTCGGCCGCAGCAAACCGATACGGTCGTAATAGAGCAAGGTGCTGCGCGACAGACCGAACTGCCGCGCCAGCTGAGTAATGGTGAACATCTCACGGTTCCTTCCTAGGTGGCATCCACCCTGGCCCTGCTCGTGGTGTTTGGTGCAATGCCCGCGTTGCGCGGCGATTGCACCCTACGGACACGTATTCGCGTAGGGCGCACTCGCCGAAGGCAGTGCGCCACAGATACGCACAAGACTGCCGTCGACAGCATAAATCAAACGGCCCGCGCCGGGACGGCGCGCCGATAGGCCAACAGCCATCCTCCCGCCGACAAGCCAAGCGCCGCCCACACCAGCAGCGACGCGGGCGACGCCACGCGCAGCAAGAGTCCGGTCGCGCCCATCGCCAGCGGCACCGATACGTTGCCGGTGGACGACAGCACGCTGAACACCCGGCCGCGCAACGCTTCCGGCACATCGCGCTGAATCGCCGTCTGCCAATGCACACTCAGAAAAGCCACGGCAAGCCCGATGCCGGCACAACAGAACGCACAGGCCGTCAGCGACGTGAGCGGCAGCATTTGCAGCAAGCCAAGCGATAGCACACAGGCGGCCATGCCGAACACCGGCGGCGCGAAGCGCGCCGCAACGGCACGGCGGGCGAGCCACATGGCGCCAACGACGATGCCGGCGCCAAGCGCGGACTCGAGCACGCCGAGGTTGCCGATGCCGTGTCCGGCAAGCCGTCTGGCGACAAACGGCAGAATGACGATCAATGCGCCAAAAAACACATGCACCAGCGCGACGATCTGCACCACCGTCTTGACGCGCACATCCCCGGCCATATGACGCCCCCCCTCGCGCAGGCTCTGCCACCACGGCGCGCGGCATGGCGCGGCGGCAGGCCGGCAGCGCAGCCCGCACTCGGCCAGTGCGCATAACAGGTAGGAGGCGGCATTGAACAGCAACACCGGCAAGTACCCCACCGCCGCCACGCAGGCCGCGCCGGCAAGCGGCCCGACGATACGCGTGACGCCGGAAATCATTTGGCTGCGAGCATTGGCGCCTTGCAGCGCCTGAGGCTCGACCAGCGACGGAATCAGCGCCTGAATCGCCGGATTGGCCAACGCCGAACAGGCGGAAATGCCGAACGCCGCCACGTAGACCTGCCACACTTGCAGCCCCCGCGCAGAGAGCAGCCAAGCCAGCAAGGCAACGATCACGCCGCGCGCGGCATCGCTGGCCACGACAATGACCTGCCGGTTCCAGCGGTCGACGCATACGCCCGCCAACGGCCCAAGCAACATCTCCGGCAGCGTGGCCAGCACCATGAATGCGCTGGTCGTCAGCGGCGATCCGGTTTTCTCCAGCAACCACCACAACAGCGCGATGCCGTAGAGTTTGTCGCCCAGCTGGGACACCAGCTGGCCGCCCCACAGCAGCGTGAAATTTCGATTGATCAACAGCATGGCATTCGCCTCCGCGCGCGTCGTAAACGTTAGGGATCCTCCGCTATGAAGCTGTAGACGGGTCAAGCAGGCATTCGTCCTTCCCTGTATTCCATCGCAGTGGCAAATCTCTGTTGATAACTTATCATCCACTTCATGACGCTTAGATAGTTAAAATGGATGACGAACGGACATGCCCGGGAAATTGCGCTTGGCCCTCCTGACGGCCCTCGGCTTGATGCTGGGGCCGCTGTCAGCCTGGGCCGGCCCGCGTGAACTCGTCCTCGAATGCGACCACCTGCCGCCGGCGTGCAACACCCCGGCGGACGGCAGCCCTGGCTTCATGATCGACATCGGTCAGGAGGCGTTGCGGCGGGCCGGCTTTTCGGCACAGGTACGCATCGTGCCGTGGAAGCGCGCCATGCAGGATGCCGAATATCACAATGACACGCTGATCGTTTATTTCGCCCGCACGCCGGAGCGCGAAGCCTCGTTCCGCTGGATCGACATCACCAACCAGACTACTTTTGCGTTCATGACCAAAGAACAGGCACCGCCGGTCGACACCCTGGCCCAGGCGCAAATGTTGGGCGCCATCGGCATTCGCGCCGGATCGAGCGTGCGCTCTTGGCTGATCGAGCATGGGATCGCCGCGACCATGCTGCAGGAAAGCACATTGGAAACCATGGCGCGCATGTTGAAAGCCGGCCGCGTTCCGGTCTTCTTCGGCGCGCCCAGCACCTTTGTGCCGCTCTATACGAAGCTCAACGGCAGCCGACCTGTCGTCGGCGCACCGCTCTACGCCAGCGACAACTGGCTGGCGTCCGGTCTCGGTTTCCCTGCTGGGGATGCGGCGCGCATCGGCGCCGCCGTGCGCGCCATGAAGGCGGATGGCAGTATCACCGCCATTCTGGCCAAATACGGACAATGAGCGCGCCCGTGGGCGTTTACTCCAGCCCAGGCAAGACCGGCGTGCCTTCGACCGCCACGGCGTGCAGCCACTGCGGATCGAGCGCCAGCGCCTTGAGGATGGTCGGCGCGACCTGCGTGAGCTGCACGCGATCGGAAACGGTGCGGCCACCGGCCATGCCCGGATAGGCGACGATCAATGCCAGGTGGCTGTCGTCCGGCGCATTGCCGCCATGCTCGCCGTCCTTTTTCTTGCTCGACGTGTAGATCACGCCGGGATTGGGCTGGACGATGATGTCCGGCGTGCGTCCCACGTCCGGATCGCCAAAGGCGGCGGCGAGCTTATCGCCGCTGAGGATGTAGGCCTGCGGCCCATCGGCGCACAGGCCATCGGACGAGCAGCCGAGGTGCGCTTGCAAGGTGGCCAGCACGGCATCGCGTTGGCTGCGGTCGCGCAGCCAGATAAGGCCGACGTCGTCGGTCTGCACGAAGCCGGTGCCAGCCTGGCCGCTGCCGTCGTTCAGATTGCCGGACGTCGTGTTGTTCTGACCGAAGTTGCCTTTCGGATCAAGATAATTGTTTGCCTGCAACAGCGCCGACAGCGTGTCGCCATTCTTGACCAACGTCTGGTGATCGACCGGCGACTGACCATGCTTGGCGGTGACGATCACCACCGTCGACGCATAGAGGTCGCGCTGCTTCAATGCCGCCACGATGCGGCCCAGCGCGCCGTCCACGTATTGGATGGCCGCCGCCACCTGGGCATTGGGGGTGAAATCGGCGTCGAGATAACCACCGCCCTTGGCCGCCAGCGCTTTCTGCGCAACGCTCAGCGTCTGGAAGTTGGTGCCGAACAAGGTCGGCACGGCCAGGCCGTCTTGACCGCCGGCGGCGTCCTTGCCGTCGATCTGATTCAGGATGGCCTGAACGTGCAGGTCATCGAACTTTTCCGTGTGGGTATAGACATCGGTGTAATCGGACTTGGTGGCCGGGTCGACCGCGTTGATTTCGGTGCGGGCCAGGTCATCGACGCCGTGACCGGAGGGGCCGTTGACCCAGTCGTAACCCCAGGCATGCTTATCGGCCCACGCGGTGCGCGCCCCGGGCAGATGGGCCTTGATCACCTCGAACACCGTATTGGTCTTGAGGTAATCGTGCGGATACACCGGCACGCACGCGCCATCCTTCAGCGCATGAGGAATCGCCTGCGGGTTGAACGCGCCGCCGCCGTCCAAATGCACCAGCGCGCCGCCATCCTTGCCGTCGATGCCCGTCGTCTCGTCAAAGGCCACATTCCACCCGCGCGGCCCCGTGCACGCGGTGTCGGACGGCGCAAACAGCGTACGGTCATACGACACGTCGTAGAACAGTCCGGTGGTCTTGGGCGTGCCGCCGGTGAGCAGCGCCGCCAGCCCAGGGAAAGAGTCCGACAACCCCGGGGTATACGCCTGGGTGTAGGTCGCGCCGGTTTGCGACAGCTGCGCCAGATTCGGACAGGTGTTGGCGCCGATGCAGCGGGCCACGTCCTGCTGGTGCAGGCCGTCGATGCTGATCAGCAACACGCGTTTGGCGCCGACAAAGGTGTCCGCGTGGGCGGCGGCGGACAACCCCGCCCACGCCAAGATCACGGCGCGGACCAAACGGCCGCCGCGCCTGCTGTTACGGGTTTCCATCATGGTTAACCTCTCCCTATTTATCATGCGTGGCCTATGCCACGCCGAAGGAGTTAACAATCTGCCGCCTTGTCATGATGTTTTGATGACCAAAGCATGAAATGGCACGTCAAAACGCGCCATATCTATGTCTTTCCGCTCGCTACTCCGATCAAACACGCGCAGCGGAGCGCATCCCCGCAAGGGCTCGACTTAGCCGGCCACCACCTGTCCGCCCGGCACAAACATGCATAAATAGTACAGTTTTGCAATTACATACAAATACTATCATTCGGGCTACCGCCATATCCCACAGGGTGGGAGCGGCATGAATGCGTCGTTCACAAAGGGAGGCCCATGAAGCGTTGCCACGACAGTTTTAGATCGACACGGCTCGTTGTTGCCCTACTCGGTGTCTGCGGCTTGTCTCCCCTCGCCCAGGCGGCGGGTCCGGCGGTTTCCAATCCGGCGGGCAAGGTGTCGCTGCAAGGCGGCGACTTGAATGGCAAGGATGCGTCGTCGGCGGATGGCGCGCTGACCCTGCCCATCGGGCAACTGTTTGGTCTGCAGGTCGACGCCTCGTCCGGGCGCTTCCTCGACCGCAGCTACCGTGGCTTGGGCGGGCATGCCTTCTGGCGCGATCCGGACCAGGGCCTGGCGGGAATAACGAGCGCGTACCAGAAACTTGGCGACCAGGGTAATCGCCGCAACGGTGCCGAAGGCGAGCTTTATCTCGACCGCTACACGGTCATCCTGCGCGCGGGCGAGCAAACCGGCGATGGCCCGCATGGGGCGTATGAGGGTGTGGGCTTGCGCTGGTACCTGACGCAGAATCTATCGCTCAACCTTGGCTTCGATCACTCGCCTGGCGTGGTCAACACCACCGGCATCGGCGTGGAATGGCAACCGGTGCGCTGGGGGGTGCCGGGTTTGGCGCTATTCGCTCGCGGCACCCACTCGGTCGCAAACGATCAAATCGGCGACAGCCATGCCGTGAGCGTTGGCGTGCGCTACTATTTTGGCGCACCGAAATCGCTGATGACACACCATCGCACCGACGATCCCGACTCGATCGTCATGCCACTGGGCGACGTGATTCCGACCCCAACCATTATTCCCGCGCCGCCGCCAGCCCCCGTTCCAGCCGTGGTCACGCCACCGCCAGCACCCGTGGTCACGCCGCCGCCGGACTGACGGACCGCTAGCGAGCCGGGTGCGGCGAAATGGGTCGCGCCCGGCTCGCCATCTCCCTTTTGCTTGCAATGTGTATCTATGTTGGTTACACTGTAGCAAATAGTTTTCCGGAAGCATGCATGGCCACATCCACCCGTTTCGCCGTGGCGATCCACATCCTGACCCACATCAGCCTACGTCATGGCCAGGCGGTGCGGTCCGAGGATATCGCCCACAGCGTCAACACCAATCCGGCCGTGGTGCGCCGCATTCTGGGCGCGCTCGCCGCCGCAGGTCTGACGCAGGCGCAATTGGGTCAAGGCGGCGGCGCGTTGTTGGCCAAGCCGGTGGCGCAAATCACGCTGTTGGATATTTATCGCGCGGTGGAAGAGCCGCCGACGTTTGCCTTGCACCGCGTGCCGCCCAACCCGGATTGCTATATCGGGCGTAATATCATCCCGGTATTGGAAAGTGAGTTCGGCCGTTTAAGCGCGGCACTCGACGACGCGCTGGCGGCAACCACGATGGCCGACATCGTCGGTCGGGTGGAAGCCAACGCCGGCACGCCTTACCGCGCCGATGGCGTATGACGTTGCCCGGCATGGGCGCGTTGTTTTGACCTTTAATGTAATTATGTTGGTTACACGATAACTTTAAGGAGCGTTCCGATGTCTACCGCCATCCTCGCCCGCGCCGCGCGCTCAAGCGGCGCCATGTTGCATCCCCTGCCCGCGGCCACATTGTTTGGCGGCAGGCGCGAATAGAATGAATCAAGACCCCCGGACCGGAAGTCCGGGCTGTGGAGACCTCAACCATGGACCGCAAAACCCCCATTGACCGTTATCGCAATATCGGCATCAGCGCCCACATCGACGCGGGCAAGACCACGACCACCGAACGCATCCTGTTTTATACCGGCGTGACGCATAAGATCGGCGAAGTGCACGAAGGCGCCGCCACCATGGACTGGATGGAACAGGAGCAGGAGCGCGGCATCACCATTACCTCGGCCGCGACCACCGTGTTCTGGCGCGGCATGAAGGGGCAATTGCCCGAGCACCGCATCAACATCATCGACACCCCGGGCCACGTCGATTTCACCATCGAAGTCGAGCGCTCGATGCGCGTGCTCGATGGCGCGGTCATGGTATACGACGCCGTTGGCGGCGTGCAGCCGCAATCGGAAACCGTGTGGCGCCAGGCGAACAAATACGCCGTGCCGCGCATCGCCTTCGTCAACAAGATGGACCGCGTCGGCGCCGACTTCTTCCGCGTGCGTCAGCACATCGAGGAGCGGCTGCGCGGCAATGCCGTGCCGCTGCAAATTCCGCTGGGCGCCGAGGAGCATTTCCGCGGCGTGGTCGATCTGGTGACGATGCGCGCCATCGTCTGGGACGATGCGAGCCAGGGCGTGCGCTTCCAGGATGAGGACATTCCCGCCGAGCTGCTGCCGCTGGCGCAGACCTGGCGCGAGCGTCTGGTCGAGGCGGCGGCCGAGGGCAGCAGCGAACTGCTGGAAAAATACCTCGACGGCCAACCGCTCAGCGAGGCAGAGATCAAGCAAGGGTTGCGCTTGCGCACCTTGCGCAACGAGATCGTGCCGATGCTCGCCGGCAGCGCCTTCAAGAACAAGGGCGTGCAAACGCTGCTCGACGCGGTGGTCGACTACCTGCCGGCGCCGAACGACGTGGCGGCCATCAACGGTCACGACGCGCAAGACCGGCCGGCCGAGCGCCATCCGCGCGACGACGAGCCGTTCTCGGCGCTGGCATTCAAGATCATGACCGATCCGTTTGTCGGCCAGCTGACGTTCTTCCGCGTCTATTCCGGCGTGGTGCGCACCGGCGACACCTTGTTCAACCCGACCAAGGACCAGAAGGAACGGCTGGGGCGCATCCTGCAGATGCACGCCAACGAACGCAAGGAGATCAAGGAAGTGCGCGCCGGCGACATCGCCGCCGCCGTTGGCTTGAAAACCGTCACCACCGGCGACACGCTGTGTCCGCCTGATCAGGTGATCGTGCTGGAGAAGATGAACTTCCCCGAGCCGGTGATCGCCCAGGCGGTGGAACCGAAAAGCAAGGCCGACCAGGAAAAGATGGGCCTGGCGCTGAACCGCTTGGCACAGGAAGATCCGTCCTTCCGCGTGCATACCGATCAGGAATCGGGTCAGACCATCATCGCCGGCATGGGCGAGCTGCACCTGGAGATTCTGGTCGACCGCATGCGGCGCGAGTTCGGCGTCGACGCCAACGTGGGCAAGCCGCAGGTGGCCTACCGCGAAACCATCGCCAAGGCGGTGGACGAGGTTGAAGGCAAGTTCATCAAGCAATCGGGCGGCAAAGGCCAGTACGGCCACGTGGTGCTGAAGCTGGAACCGCGCGCCGCCGGCGAGGGGTATGAATTCGTCGACGCCATCAAAGGCGGGGTGGTGCCGCGCGAGTTCATCCCGGCGGTGGACAAAGGGGTGCGCGAGTCGCTGCAGGCCGGCATCCTGGCCGGCTTCCCGGTGGTGGACGTGCGCGTGACGCTGACCTTCGGCTCCTACCACGACGTCGACTCGAACGAAAACGCCTTCCGCATGGCGGGATCGATCGCGTTCAAGGACGGCATGCGCCGTGCGTCGCCGCAGTTGCTGGAGCCGATGATGCAGGTGGAGGTGGAAACGCCCGAAGCCTTCCTCGGCAGCGTCATCGGCGACTTGAACACGCGGCGCAGCACGGTGCAGGGCATCGACGACCTGCCCGGCGGCATCAAGCAGGTCAAGGCGCAGACGCCCTTGGCGGAGATGTTCGGCTACTCCACCACGCTGCGTTCGATGACCCAGGGCCGTGCGACCTACTCGATGGAGTTCAAGCACTATGCCGCGGCGCCGAAGACGGTACTCGCGCAACTGCAAGGTGCGGCGATGCTGCGCTAGTGCGGCGATAGCGAACGCCCCGCAGAATACTCTGCGGGGCGTTTGATCGTTTGCCGGCATCGCCCGCATAATACGGCATCATTGTTTTTTCCACCGCCGACGCGCTTTGACCGACACATGCGCCACCCTCTTCTCCAGCGCGATGCCCGCGCTCTGCGCTGGCTGACCGTTTTTCTGCGCGGGCTGCATCTGGTGGCCATCATTCTGTTTTGCGCCACCCTGCTGTCCGTACAGCCACAGGCAGGCCAACCGGCCGGAGGCCTCGCCGTGCTCGTCACCGGCTTGGCATTGTGGGCACTCGATCTTTGGCGTCATCCCGCCCACCTGCGCCAAGCCGTCAGCCTGTGCATGCTGCTGAAACTGCTGTTGGTGGCCGGAATGATCTTGATGCCGACATGGCGTCTGCCGCTGATGTGGCTGATCGTCGTCTGGTCGGCGCTGTTCTCGCATGCGCCGTCCAGTTTCCGCAACGTGCCGCTCACCTGGCCGAGACATCCGCAATGAACAATCGTGCACGCCTGCCGCTGATGCTATCGGTTCTGACGATGATCCTCCTGTTGGCGGGCATCGGCCTGATCGGGTTCGCCGCGCCGTCGGCCGCCGCCGCGGTCTGTCCGTCCTGTTACGGCTTCCGGCCGGCCGGCGAGGACGTCTATGTCCAGCAAGGTGTCTCCCCCAGCGAGGCCGAAACGGATAGGCGGGCGGTCGATGAAGGCCGTCGCTTGGTGCGTGCCTTCTGGGGGCAACCGCAGTCACACCCGCGCATGCTGATCTGCCGCGACAATGCCTGTTTCCAGCGCATGAAGGGCGGCGGTCGCAAGGGCATGTCGATCTTGGATGTGGTCGCGGTGTTATCCCCGCGCGGACTCAGCCCGGTGATTGCCGCGCATGAAATGTCGATGGCCGAACTCATCCATCGCATCGGCTGGATGGGATTCGCCCGCCAGACGGTTCCAGTGTGGTTCAACGAAGGCGTGTCGATGGTGGCGTCCGACGATCAACGCTATCTGGCGCCGGCCGGAACGGGCGCCCGCTGTCTGGTACCCGCACCCGCCTTGGCCTCGTTGCCCGCCGGTCCTTTTGAATGGAATCGCCGGGCATTGACCGACGATCATCTCTACGCCAAGGCCGCCTGCGCCACCAGCCGCTGGATCGACGGCCATGGCGGTCACGCCGCCGTGGTCAACCTCGTCGCTAAAGTCGCCGCCGGCACTTCCTTTAATGAAGCCATCCAATAAACCGCGAGACGCATCCCGTACGGTTTAGGGTCTGGCTGCAGACGACCCTAGCTCAGCAGCACCAGCGCCATACCCAACGCCGCGGGCAGCGCCTGTACAAACAAGATCTTGCGGCTGGCCGTCACGGCGCCGAACACCCCGGCGACCAGCACGCAGCCTAAAAAGAACAACTTGATACTGGCCCCCAGCGGCCCCAGCCACAGCCCCCACACCAGACCCGCGGCTAGAAAGCCGTTGTACAAGCCTTGGTTGGCGGCCAGCACCTTCGACGCTCGGGCTCTCTCCAACGACTGGCCGAATGCCTTGAGGCCCACCGGCTTGTCCCACAGGAACATCTCCAGCACGAGGAAATACACATGCAGCGCGGCGACGAGTGCCACAACGGTATTCGCGATCAATGTCATGACGTTTTCTTTCGTTATGAGGCGGACTCGTGCATCGCCTCGCCGCGCCGTTCGCGGCCGAAGCGGATCAAAATGGCAATGGCGATAGCCACGGTGCCGGCGACGATGGCCATCGACAAGCCGTAATTGCCGCCGTTGGTTTTACTCATATGCGCTTGCATCGGGCTATTGATCGACGCCAGCAGATTGCCGAGCTGATAGACCAGCCCCGGGAAGGTCGCCCGCACCGCGCTGGGCGAAATCTCGTTCAGATAGGCGGGAATCACGCCCCAGGCTCCTTGCACCGCGACCTGCATAAAAAAGGCGCCGGCCGCCAGCTGCAGCGGCGTATGACTAAATGCCCACAGTGGGATGATCGGCAAGGCGAACAACGCTGACAACGAGATGGCATTGCGGCGGCCTATGCGCTCCGATAGCCAGCCCACGGTCAGACCACCGGCGATGGCGCCGATATTCAACCACAGACCGATCGCCTGGACCGTGTGCGGATCGAATTTGTGCTGCACGCGCAAGAAGGTTGGGTACATGTCCTGCGTGCCGTGCGCAAAGAAGTTGAAGCACATCATCAACACAATGGCGTAGACCGACAGCCGCCATTGGCTTTGAAAGGTAGCGAGCAGGCCGGGCTTGGCTTTTTCCTTTTCCGCCTCCCAGGTGGGGCTTTCCGGCACGTTGAGACGGATATAGATCGTCAACAGCGCCGGCAGCAGACTCAACATGAACATGCCACGCCAACCAATGTGCGTGAACAGTTGACCGAAGGCCAACGTCGCCAGCAGGTAGCCCGAGGGATAGCCGGCCTGCAGCAGGCCCGACACCAGCCCGCGCGATTTCGGCGGAATGCTTTCCATGGTGAGCGACGACCCCACACCCCACTCACCGCCCATAGCCACGCCAAACAACGTGCGCAGCATGAGCAACACCATCAGGTTGGGCGAGAACGCCGAGACAAAACCCAGCACCGAATAGAGCACGATGTTGGCCATCAGCACGGGTTTGCGGCCATAGCGGTCGGCCAAGCGGCCGAAGATCAACGCGCCCAACGGCCGCGCCGCCAACGTCAGCATGGTGGCCCAGCTAACGGCCTCGATATCGGTGCCGAAGTCCTTGGCGATATCCTTGAGGATGAACACCATCAAGAAAAAATCGAAGGCGTCCAACGTCCAGCCCAGATAGCAGGCCAGCACGGTTTGCTTCTGCTGCGCGGTCCACGTCATGGTCTCCTCCTTTTTTCTTGGCTATCTCCGTCTACGCCCTGTCGGCGCGCGGGTGCTCCCCATGCAATATATCCAATATATGTCATTTGTATAAAGAGGTGACGGACGTGTGCTTGGCGCAAACCACGCTGACGTGCCATCCGAGGTGAGGGCGACTATCATCGCCCATTTCTCTCCGCCCAGTGCTCTCACAACACTGTAGCTAGGGCGGTAGGGCGTATTCGCCGAAGGCAATACGCCGCAACAGTCGACGCTTGGCGCAGTGCTGCGCGACTGCGCCCTACTTGGCCCCAGCGCCGTACGAGGAGGTTGTCATGACGATTGCGGAAAGACTTCGAGAAGAAGCCCGACAGAAGGGCATCCAGGAAGGCATTAAAAAGGGTATCGAGAAAGGTATTGCAGAAGGAATCGAAAAAGGTGTGCTACGCGTGGCCAGCAATATGCTGGCGAGCGGCATCGACCACAAAACCATCATGCAATTCACCGGCTTAACCGCTCAAGAAATCGACCAGCTTCGCCACTGAAGCGAACGGTCGCTTAGAACAGGCGGATCGACAGAGTCCTCTATCACGCCCGGTTCGGGGCCCACGGCGGGGCCCCGCCTCCGGTTAGCGCCTTATGCGGCGGTTAAGATCATGCATCCCGCCACCTGCCGGGCTCGAACCCCCTCCGGCAAATACATCCAAGAACGCTCCGAATCGACGCGCAACGCCGCCCACGCCAAGCGGCTGTCGACGATCAGCCGGCAAACGTCGGGATCGGCTTTGCCCGCGCGCGGCGCGCATAGCTCCGAGATCAGAGCGAACAGCGGCAGTTGTTGGAGGTCGCGGTTTGAAGCGGTGGTGGGGTTTACAGTACGATGGTAAACAGCCATATCAACTTCTCCTGTCTTAAGGTGTTAGGAGTTGGTTTGGTCAGCGGGCCCGGGGTGTGCAAGACCCCAGGCCCGCGCCCTTTGCGGCTTGGCGCCGCAACGCCAACCCTATCGGGCAAATGCGGAGATGACAAGGGAGCGTGGCCGACAGAATGAAAAACGGCCTGCAGATCTCTCTGCAGGCCGTCTAGGCGTTTGGTGGGCCCTGCGGGGCTCGAACCCGCGACCAAAGGATTATGAGTCCTCTGCTCTAACCAACTGAGCTAAAGGCCCGTGGGAGGCGGGATTATACCAAATCCGCCACCCGGTTCCAGACCTTTACTGATTGCCCGGTTCGTTGTCGAGGAAGCTGCGCAGGCGTTCCGAACGGGTCGGGTGACGCAGCTTGCGCAGTGCCTTGGCTTCGATCTGGCGAATCCGCTCGCGGGTAACGTCGAACTGCTTGCCGACCTCTTCCAGCGTGTGGTCGGTGTTCATGTCGATACCGAAGCGCATGCGCAGCACCTTGGCCTCGCGCGGCGTCAGCGTGTCGAGCACTTCCTTGGTGGCGTCCTTCAGGCTCGAATACATCACCGCTTCCGACGGCGCCAAGGTCACCGAGTCCTCGATGAAGTCGCCCAGGTGGCTGTCGTCGTCGTCGCCGATCGGCGTTTCCATGGAGATCGGCTCCTTGGAGATCTTCATGATCTTGCGGATCTTCTCCTCGGGCATTTCCATGCGCTCGGCCAATTCCGCCGGATCGGGCTCGCGACCGGTTTCCTGCAGAATCTGACGGCTGATGCGGTTCATCTTGTTGATGGTCTCGATCATGTGCACCGGAATACGGATGGTGCGCGCCTGGTCGGCGATCGAGCGGGTGATCGCCTGGCGGATCCACCAGGTGGCATAGGTCGAGAACTTGTAGCCGCGGCGGTATTCGAACTTGTCCACCGCCTTCATCAGGCCGATGTTGCCTTCCTGAATCAGGTCGAGGAACTGCAGACCACGGTTGGTGTACTTCTTGGCAATCGAGATCACCAGACGCAAGTTGGCCTCGATCATTTCCTTCTTGGCGCGCCGGGCCTTGGATTCGCCCGACGACATCTGCCGGTTGATTTCCTTCAGCTCCTTGATCGGCAGCATGGCCTTTTCCTGCAGCTCGGCCAGTTTGGTCTGCTTCTCGATGATCGCGTACTTGAAGCGGGTCAGCGACTCGGACCAGGCATGGCCGGCGTTGATCTCGTTCTCCACCCAGTCGAGGTTGCATTCGTTGCCCGGGAAGCACTTGATGAAGTGCGCCCGTTCCATGCGTACGCGGGTGACGCAGATGTCCTGGATGTCGCGTTCGAAGGTGCGGATTTCGTTGACGCGGCGGCGCAGCGATTCGCACAGGCTTTCGATCTGACGCGTAGCGAAGCGGACATTCATGAACTCGGCGGAGATCGCTTCCTGCAGTTGCAGGTAGGCCGCGCTATGCGAGCCGTTCTTGGCCAGTTCCTTGACCATCTGGTCGAACAGGGCGCGCACGGCCTGGAAATGCTCCAGCGCCTGCAGCTTCAGTTCTTCCAGATTGGCGCCGGCGTTCGAGTCGACATCGCCCTCTTCGTCGCCTTCTTCCTCTTCCTCGCCGTCGAGCAGCTCGTCGTCTTCCACGACCGGCTCGGCGAACGGCACCTCTTCGGTGTCTTCGGCGTTCGGGTCGATAAAGCCGTCGACCACTTCGTCGACGCGAATTTCTTCGCGCTGAACGCGCTCGATCAGCTCAAGCACTTCGGAGATGGTGCCGGGGCAGGCCGAGATGGCTTGAATCATGAACTTGAGGCCGTCCTCGATACGCTTGGCGATTTCGATTTCGCCCTCACGCGTCAAGAGTTCGACCGAACCCATCTCGCGCATGTACATGCGCACCGGGTCGGTGGTGCGGCCGAATTCGGAGTCGACAGACGACAACGCCGCTTCCGCTTCCTCGACGGCATCCTCGTCGGCCACGGCAGGGGCCGCGTCGGACATGAGCAGCGTGTCGGCATCCGGGGCTTCGTCATACACCTGGATACCGAGACCGCCGATCATGGTCACGATGTTTTCGATCTGTTCGGCGTCGGACACATCTTCAGGCAGATGGTCGTTGATTTCCGCATAGGTCAGGTAACCGCGCTCTTTGCCCAGCGCAATCAGCTGACGTAGCCGTTTACGCTGTTCTTCGAGGCTCATCGCCTGTTCCTGTACTTCCTTTTGATTTTCGGGAGAGGCCGCCATTTCGCTTCCTGCTTGAAAAAGCCGAAAAAAACAGTTGAGTATAGCACCGATGGATTGTATTCAAGTCTTTCGACTCAACAATTCAAGCATCAGTTTCGATTCTTCCGTTGTCAAACGCTCACTCTTCGACTTCAGTATCAGCCGATCCAATTCGGCGTCGCGCAATTGTTCCAGCAACCGTTCGTTACCGTCGCGAAATTGCATACGATCATCGTCGTCAGGAGAGGCGAATTCCTCCGGGTCTTGCATGGCCTGTTGCAGCACGCTATCCACCAGCGACTCCCACGGCGTGCCACGGATCGATTCGATCAGTTGCGCCGTGGTGGGTTCATCCTCATGCTCGCGGGCGCGTTCGGCCAACATGGCAAAACAGGCCAATTCATCGGAAAGCGTCAGACTGTCCGGTAGTTGCACGTCCCCGGCCCAACTCGGGTTCATCAGCAGCCATTTCAACTGGCGCCGAACGATGGACGGCTGGATCAGTCTGACCGATCCGGTCGGCAGGCGATATTCGCGCTTGCCTTTGCGCTCCGGCTTTTTTTGCCCCATCAGCATGTCGAATTCGTCGACATCTATGCCAGCGAGTTCCGCTAGCCGCTTTTTAATGATGAGTCCCAGGGCCGGAGCCGCAATCTGGGCCAGAAGCGGCATCGCCTGACGAATCAAGTCGGCGCGCCCTTCCGGCGAATTCATATCGACGCGCGTGGTGAGTTCGCGCGTGAAGTAGGCCGAGAGCGGCAGGCTCTGCTCCTCGAGCAGCACCTCGAAACGCTCGCGGCCGGCTTCGCGGACAAAGGAGTCCGGGTCGTGCTCTTCCGGCAAGAAGAGAAAATGCAGCGACTTGCCGTCTTGCAATTGCGGCAGGCTGTTTTCCAACGCGCGCCAAGCGGCTTTCTGCCCGGCGCGGTCGCCGTCGAAACAGAAATACACGTGGTCGGCGTGACGCATCAGCTTGCGCACATGTTCGCCGGTGGTGGCGGTACCGAGCGTCGCGACGGCGTAATCGACGCCGAACTGCGCCAGAGCCACCACGTCCATATAACCTTCGACCACCAGCACCCGGTTTTGGGCACGGATGCCCTGCCGGGCTTCATACAGGCCGTAGAGCTCCCGACCTTTCTCAAATAGCGGCGTTTCCGGCGAGTTCAAGTACTTCGGCTCGCCCTGGCCCAACACGCGGCCGCCAAAACCGATGATGCCGCCGCGCTGATTGCGGATCGGAAACATCAGCCGGTCGCGGAAGCGATCGTAGCGGCGCCCTTCCTCGTGCTGAATCACGAGCCCGGACTCGATCAGGCGGTCATCCTGATAATCGGTGACGACCTGGTCCAGGTTCTGCCAGCCATCCGGCGCATACCCCAGTCCATAGCGGGCGGCGATCTCGCCGGATAACCCGCGGCGCTTGCAATACGCCACCGCGTTGGGCGACGACTTCAACTGCTGCTTGTAGTAGCCGGCGGCCTGCTGCAGCAGCTCCTCCAGCGACATCCGGCGTGTTCTCGCCGCCTGCTCGGCGACCGGATCGGCGCTTCGCACCGCTTGCGGTACCGTCATGCCGACGTTTTCGGCCAGGAGTTTGACGGCGTCGACAAAGCCGAGCCCCTGATACTCCATGACAAAGCCGATGGCCGAACCGTGCGCGCCGCAACCGAAGCAGTGGTAGAACTGCTTGGACGGACTGACGGTAAACGACGGCGATTTTTCCTTGTGAAACGGACAGCACGCCAGGTAGTTCTGCCCGCCCTTCTTCAGTGGAACGTAACGATCCACCACGTCGACGATGTCGACGCGCGACAACAGTTGATCGACGAAATCCTGCGGAATCACGGCGACACGCCGCGCTTAGCGCGCGAGCCGGGCCTTGATGCGGGCGGACACCGCGCCCATGTCGGCGCGGCCGGCCATCTGCGGCTTCAACAAGCCCATGACCTTGCCCATGTCCTGCATCGAGGCGGCACCCGATTGCCGCACGGCGTCGTCGACCAAGGCATCGATCTCGGCATCGGTCAGCGGCTGCGGCAAGTACGCGGTCAGCGTATCGACCTCGAAGCGTTCCTTGTCAGCCAGATCCATGCGCTGCGCCTGTTCGTACTGCGAGATCGAATCGCGGCGCTGCTTGATCATCTTGTCGATCACCGCCGTGACGCCGGCGTCGTCGAGCTCGATACGCTCGTCGACTTCCTTCTGCTTCATCGCAGCCATCAACAAGCGAATGGCCGCCAGACGATCGGTTTCCCGCGCCTTCATGGCGGTCTTCATGTCTTCCTGGATACGGGCTTTGAGGCTCATGCTTGAGTGTCCAAAAGAGGGGGATCGAAAAACCGATCGTACAAACGGCAAAACCGCAGGCTAAACCTGCGGTCCTGCGTGACTGCCGAATGGCGAAGCGATTAGAACAGCTTCGGCGGCAGCATCTGGCTGCGGATGCGCTTGTAGTGGCGCTTTACGGCAGCGGCATGCTTGCGCTTGCGTTCGGTGGTCGGCTTCTCGTAGAACTCGCGGGCGCGCAGTTCGGTCAGCAGACCAGTCTTTTCTACCGAACGCTTGAAGCGGCGCATGGCGACTTCAAACGGCTCATTCTCTTTAACACGAATATGAGGCATTAACCATCATCCTTAATAACTTGAAGAGCTTGACGCTCAAACTAATCCAATATTGTAACCAATTGACGGACTTTAGGAAAGTCCGTGACGACAGAGCAAGGCAAGATCAGGCCTTGCGGGTCGAAATCACCCCCAGACTCGGCGAACTTGGTGTAGCACTATAAAAACGTTTAGGCATCCGCTCCGCCTTATAGGCAGCGCGGCCCGCCTCAACAGCCAGCTTCATGGCATGCGCCATGAGGACCGGATCGCTTGCTGCCGCGATCGCGGTATTCATCAGTACGCCGTCGCAGCCAAGCTCCATCGCAATGGCCGCATCCGACGCGGTGCCGACGCCGGCATCCACCAGCACCGGCACAGAGGCCGATTCAATAATCAACCGCAAATTCCACGGGTTGACGATCCCCATCCCGGAACCGATCAGGCTCGCCAGCGGCATGATGGCGCAGCAGCCGATGGCTTCCAGCTCGCGCGCCACGATCGGATCGTCGGAGGTATACACCATCACGTCGAAACCTTCGCTCACCAGCGTTTCGGCCGCCTTCAGCGTTTCGCGTACATTGGGATACAGCGAGGTAGCGTCCCCGAGGACTTCCAACTTGACCAAACGGTGATCGTCGAGCAGCTCTCGCGCCAGGCGCAGGGTTCGCACCGCGTCGTCCGCGCTGTAGCAGCCCGCCGTGTTGGGGAGCAATGTATACCGGTTTTTCGGTAGGAAGTCGAGCAAATTTGGCTCGCCGGCATGTTGCCCCAAGTTGACGCGGCGGATGGCGACCGTGACGATCTCGCAACCGGAAACCGCCAGAGCGTCCGCGGTTTGCTGAAAATCGCGGTATTTGCCCGTCCCCACCAGCAGGCGGGAACCGTAGCTTTTGCCGGCAATCACCAATTGGTCATTTTGCAACACTTTGCACTCCTCCCGAATCAACCGCCGCCGACAGCCACGACAATTTCCAGCGTGTCGCAATCCCTCAACGGCGTCTCGCCGTGCCGGCTACGCGGCACGATCGCGCCATTGCGCTCGACGGCTACCCGCTTCCCCGTCAGCGCCAAAACGCGGATCAGGTCGGCCACCGTGACAACGTCGTCGAACTGGCGCGCCTCGCCATTAATCGTCAATTGCAGCATGGTTATTTTCTTTCGGCGCGCTGAACGAAGCCGACTTGGCGGATTTCGGTCAGCACCCGCTCAAGGTGGGCAAGACCCTCGACCTGCACGCGGAAGTGAATGTGCAGGAAGTCGTCGCCCATATGGGTGTCGAGCGTGTCGACGCCTTCGATATTGGCCGAGGCCATGGAAATGGCGGTGGCGATCTCGGCCAGCGCACCGCGCTCCTTGCGCGCCAGCACGCTGAGGGTGGCGCCGAACATGCGGTCCTTTTGCGCCTCCCAGGTCACCGCCAGCATCTTGTCGGCATCGGCGCGCTTGGCGTTCGGGCAATCGGCGCGGTGAATGACCAGCCCCTGCCCCTTGGTGATGACGCCGACGATGCCGTCGCCGGGAATCGGATTGCAGCAGGCGGACAATTGCACCGAGCCGCCCTCATTGCCGCGAATGGCGACCGGCGCCAAGTGCACGTCCTCGCCCAGCCGTTCGCCGGCCAATTCGATCAGCCGCCGCGCCGCCACCACCGGCAACAGCTTGCCGACGCCGATTTCCACCATCAAATCCTGGAAGCTGTCGAGCTTGTCGCCATGCACGCGCAGGTACGCCTCGCGCAGTGCGTCGTCGATTTGCAGCGGCGAGGCCGCCAGCGCGCCCACCGCCTGGCGCAGCATCTTCTCGCCCAACTGGGCCGCGTCGCTGCGCTGCATGCTCTTCAGATAACTGCGGATGCAGGAGCGCGCGCGGCCGCTCTGCACGAAACTGAGCCATGACGGGTTGGGCTTGGCCTGGGTCGAGGTGATGACCTCGACGGTGTCGCCGTTGCGCAGCACGGTGCGCAGCGGCACCAATGCGTGATTGACGCGTGCCGCGATGCAACGGTGCCCCACGTCGGTATGCACCGCGTAGGCAAAGTCGACCGGCGTCGACCCCTGCGGCAACACCAGAATGCGGCCCTTGGGCGTAAAGACGTAGACCTCGTCCGGAAACAGGTCGATCTTGATGTGTTCGAAAAACTCGACCGGATCGTCGCTCTCGGCCTGAATGTCGAGAATGCTTTGCAGCCACTGGTGGGTGCGCTGCTGCGCGGTATCCATGCTGGCGTCGCCGCTCTTGTACATCCAGTGCGAGGCCACGCCGGCCTCGGCCACGCGATTCATGTCGCGCGTGCGGATCTGCATTTCCACCGGCGTACCGTAGGGTCCGAACAGCGTGGTATGCAGGCTCTGATAGCCATTGCCCTTGGGAATGGCGATGTAATCCTTGAATTTGCCCGGAATTGGCTTGTACAAGCTGTGCAGCGCGCCCAGCGCCAGATAGCAACTGGGAATGTCGTTGACCACGACGCGGAAGCCGTAGATGTCCAGCACCTCGGAAAACGACAGGTGCTTCTCCTGCATCTTCTTATAGATGCTATAGAGATTTTTCTCCCGCCCCTTGATGATCGCCTCGATGTTGCAGCTGACGAGTTTTTGACTGACCGACTGCAGAATCTTGTTGACCACCTCGCGCCGGTTGCCGCGCGCCGCCCGCACCGCCTTGTTGAGCACGTTGTAGCGATGATAGTGCAGATGCTTGAACGCCAGATCCTGCAGTTCGCGGTAAACGCGGTTAAGCCCGATGCGGTTGGCGACCGGCGCGTAGATCTCCAGGGTTTCCAGCGCGATGCGCTTGCGCTTGTCCTCGCGCATCGAGTCCAGCGTGCGCATGTTGTGCAGCCGGTCGGCCAGCTTGACGATGATCACGCGGATGTCGCGCGCCATCGCCAGCACCATCTTGCGGAAGTTTTCCGCCTGAGCGGTTTCGCGCGTTTGGTATTCGAGGCGCTCGAGCTTGGACAGACCATCGACCAGGTCGGCGATGGTGCGCCCGAATTTTTCGCTCAGCGTGGGCTTGGTGACACCGGTATCTTCCAGGACGTCGTGCAACAATGCCGCCGCGAGTCCCTGGGCGTCGATGCGCCAGTCGGTAAGCATGGTCGCCACCGCCAGCGGATGGGTGATGTACGGTTCGCCGCTTTTGCGGGTTTGGCCTTCGTGCGCCTCGCGGCTTAGCGCGAACGCCTGCTGCAGCAGCTTGATGTCATCGGGCTTGAGGTAGCGCGCCGCCGCGGCAAAAAAAGCCTCTGCGTCGCGTTCAATGATGGCCTGGTAATCAATGGGCGAGACTGCGTCGGCATTCATGGAGGCGTGCTACCGGGCCGGATCAGTTGCGGCTGCGGGTCAAAACTTCCTTACCGACATGGCCGGCGGCAATTTCACGCAGGGCAACGACAGTCGGTTTATGACGGCCAGCTTCGACAAAGGCGGCGGCGCCGGAGGCCACTTGGCGGGCGCGATAGGCCGCGGCCAGCGTCAGGTCGAAACGGTTGGTGATGCGATCCAGGCAGTCATCTACGGTAATACGGGCCATGTCGATTCTTTCTGAGCAGAGATTAAGGGGAAACTATAGCGAAATTTCAGCGGCAAACCAATTGGCTCAATGCCGGGTGCCCATGTACGCCAGCCGGTCGGCATAGCGTTGGCGCTGCGCCTCGGTATGCAGACGCCGAGCGCGCACGATGCTGATCAGATCCAGCCGCGCGTGCTCGAACTGGTCGTTGACCACCATGTAGTCGTACTCGGGGATCATGTCGATTTCCTGCCGCGCCGACGCCAGCCGGCGCGCGATCACCTCGGGCGTGTCCGTGGCGCGGCCGCGCAAGCGGCGTTCCAGCTCTTCGATCGAAGGCGGCACGATAAAGATACCCACCGCGTCGGGGAAGACCTGGCGCACCTGGCGCGCGCCCTGCCAGTCGATTTCCAGCAGCACATCGCGGCCCTCGGCCTGCTGCGCGCGGATCCAAGCTTGGCTCGTGCCGTAATAGTTGCCGTAGACCTCGGCATATTCGAGGAAATCCCCCTGCCGGATCATCGCCTCGAATACCTCGCGCGAGACGAAGTGGTAGTGCTTGCCGTCGACTTCGCCTTCGCGCGGCGGACGGGTGGTATAGGACACCGACAGGCAGACCGTAGGCTCCGCATCCAGCAGGGCCGCCACCAACGACGTCTTGCCGGCGCCGGAGGGCGCCACGACGATGAAGATCGTACCGCGTGGCTGAGTCATGATGTGCTATACACTCTAAAAATATAATTTTTCAGGATACCACACTGTCAGAGTTGATGGAATCGGGGTAAATATTTTCACATCAAAGTTTAGGAAAATCACCAGCTTAGTGATTAGAATCCCCGGTTTTGTTGCAATGCCACGTTGTTGAGGGAGCGAAAAACAATGCAGCTACTAGACAGTTTTTTTAAGCTGAAAGAACATCATACGACGGTCAAGACCGAAGTTTTGGCCGGCTTCACCACCTTCCTGACGATGGCCTACATCGTTCTGGTCAACCCGCTGATCCTGTCGTCCACCGGCATGGATTTGAACGCCGTGTTCGTCGCCACCTGTCTCGCCGCCGCGCTGGGGACCGCCATCATGGGCCTGGTCGCCAACTACCCGATGGCGCTGGCGCCGGGCATGGGGCTTAACGCCTACTTCACCTTCACCGTGGTCAAAGGCATGGGCGTGCACTGGCAAGTGGCGCTGGGCGCGGTATTCATTTCCGGTCTGGTGTTCCTGGCCGTGAGCCTGCTGAAGGTGCGCGAGGCGATCGTCAACGCCATCCCGCAGTCGCTGAAGTTCTCGATCTCCGCCGGTGTCGGTATGTTCCTGGCGATCATCGCGCTGAAGAACGCCGGCGTCATCACCTCGCATCCGGTCACCTACCTGACCCTGGGCGATGTGCACAACCCGACCACGCTGTTGGCCATTCTCGGCTTCTTCCTGATCGTGGCGCTGGAATACCGCCGCATTCACGGCTCGATCATCATCGGCATCCTGGTGGTGACCGCGTTGTCGATCCTGCTTGGCCTGTCGAAATTCGAAGGCATCGTCGCGCCGGTACCGAGCATGGCCCCGACGCTGATGAAGATGGACCTGCATGGCGCCGCCAACATCGGCTTGCTCGGCGTGGTATTCGTGTTCTTCTTCGTCGATCTGTTCGACACCACCGGCACGTTGATCGGCGTATCGCACCGCGCGGGCCTGTTGGATAAGGACGGCAAGCTGCCGCGCCTGCAACGCGCGCTGTTGGCCGATTCGATCGCCATCACCGTCGGCGCCGTGATGGGCACTTCGTCCACCACCGCCTACATCGAATCCGCCGCCGGCACCGCGGTGGGCGGCCGTACCGGCTTGACCGCCACCGTCGTCGCCATCCTGTTCCTGGCCTGCCTGTGGCTGTCGCCGCTGGCGAAGACCGTACCGCCTTACGCCACCGCGCCGGCGCTGTGCTACGTCGCCGTGCTGATGGCTCGCGGCCTGGCCGAGATCGAATGGCACGACCTGACCGAGTCGGCACCGGCCGTCATGACCGCGCTGGCCATGCCGTTCACCTTCTCGATCGCTGACGGTATCGCCTTCGGCTTCATCAGCTACGCCGTGATCAAGATTCTGGCCGGCCGTTTCCGCGATCTGAAGCCGGCCGTGCTCGTCATCGCCGCCCTGTGGATTTTCAAGCTGGCGATGTTCTGATTGAGTACAATGGCGGTATGGAAAATCTAAGCAACCTGGATTACGCCAGCTACCTCAAGGGCTGGATCCGTACCGTTCCCGATTGGCCGCACGAAGGCGTGATGTTTCGCGACATCACGCCGTTGTTGCAGAACCCCAAATCCTTCCGTGTCCTGATCGATCTGTTCGTGCACCGCTACATGTCCGAACAGGTCGACCTGATCGCCGGCCTCGACGCGCGCGGTTTCATCATCGGCTCGGTACTGGCCTACGAGCTCAATGTCGGGTTCGTGCCGATCCGCAAGAAGGGCAAGCTGCCCTACACCACGGTCGCCGAGGAATATGTGTTGGAATACGGCAACGCCTCGGTCGAGATGCACACCGACGCTTGCAAGCAAGGCGACCGCGTCGTGCTGATCGATGACCTGGTGGCCACCGGCGGCACGATGATTGCCGGCTATAAGCTGTTGAAAAAACTAGGCGCCGATGTGCTGGAAGCCGCCGCGATCATCGACCTGCCCGAATTGGGCGGCAGCAAATTGATTCGCCGCGAGGGCTTGCCGCTCTTCACCGTGTGCGAATTCGAAGGATTGTGAGAGATAGCGGGAGTAGGCAGCGGTGTTCCACACGCCACTCCCGCCTTCAAGGTGTTGCCACTACTCCCGCAGTAAAGATCGCACAACCCTAACGGCGGGAGTAAAACCCGCACCTCAAAGGCGGCTACCGTTACCCTCTCTGGCGTTGCTGCAACCGCACAAATGCCATTGTGCTTTTCCCCATGCCTGCTACATTACGACGTAAATCCCTGCGACAAGGAGTTGCGTCATGGCATCGCCCCGTAAAGCCGCCAGCACCAAATCGGTCGCGTTGATCCTGGGAGGCGGCGCGCCCAACGCCACGCTGATGGCCGGCTCGCTCGAAGCCTTTCTCGACCGCAACGTGCGCTTCGAAGTGATCTCCACCGCCGGCGCCGGCGCGTTGATCGGCTTACTGTACGCGGCACCGCAATCGGGCGATCCGCGCGCGGCGCTGCGCAGCCTGATCGACATGGGCGTGGACGACACCATCTACGCCCGCTTTCCGGTCAACTACAAGGTATTCAACAAGCCCGGGCAACTGGCCGATCTGTGGCGCCAGCTGATCGCGGCCAACCCCTGGGTCAACGCCCTGCGCCAGCGCCAGGATGACGGCGAGAAGGCGCGCTTTCTCAGCGATTGGACACAGCTGATTCTGGCCTCGCTGTGCCCGAGCGATCTTAGCCCAACAAGTACCGGCCTATGCGCCCACGTTCCCTTCATCGAGGAGATTGTCGACTTCGCCGCGCTGGGCAAGAGCAGCGCGGCGTTCTATCTCAATGCCTACAACCTGTCCAAGCACCATATGGAATGCTGGGACAAAGCCCAGATCGGCAAGGAGCAGTTTCTCGCCGCGCTGTCGTTTCCCTTCATCTATCCACCCTATTTGCTCGACGGCGACTACTACATCGAAGGCGCCGCGCTCGACACGCTGAACTTCAAAAGCCTGTACCAGCGCCACACCGCGCCGATCGACAGCGTGGTGGTGTTCGACGTGCTCGGTTGCGAGCACATTCTGCATCCGCCGACCGACCTGTACGATGCCTGGGTGCAATCGATCATCACGCCGCTCATCGAGCTGGCGCGCGACGACCTGAAGCTGTTCGAAGCCTTGCACAACGTCGACCCAGCCACCGGCAAGCAGCGTAGCGAAGTACTGCGGGTGAACTACGAAGCCTATTTGAGCGCCGACGATTTCTCCCAGGAGCTCGCCTGGTCGCACAGCAATCTGGCCCGGCTCTACGACATCGGCTATGAGGCCGGCCACGCGTTCTGCAGCCAGCACGCGGCGGCGCTAGGCTTACCATAAAGCAAAAGCCCCTCGGCATGCCGAGGGGGCTCAGTCTCATCCGACAATAGGTCTTATCAGTCGCCCAGCGTGGACACCAGGATGGCCTTGATGGTGTGCATGCGGTTTTCCGCTTGCTCGAACTGCAGCGCCATCGGCGACTCGAACACGTCTTCCGTCACTTCCACGCCGTCCAGACCGAAGGTGTCGAACACCCACTTGCCGA
>NZ_JAFAND010000077.1 GCF_019232825.1 Paludibacterium sp.
GCCTGCTGAAGATGAAACTGCCATTGCCGGGCAAGCCGGACCATCAAACCACCGAGCTGCTGCTTAGCATCCGGCCTGCCGGCAGCGCGCGCGAAAGCCAATTGCGCTTGCGGTTGCAACGGACCGTTTGGGATAGCAACGGCAACGCACGGACGATGTTGTGCGGAAATCTCGAGGATTACCGCCGCGTGGTCACGGAAATTCGCAAAAGCGCTCTAGGGACCCTCTGAACAAGTTATTTGCCCCTGCGGCGGCCCCTGGCGGGATGGGATGCGCGGCGCGGGGCGCAGTGGATGGTCACTCCATCCACAAGCCGCGCAACAAAGCAGACCGACCGCCAGGCGCCGCCCCGAAGGGTTTGGCCAACAACAGGCCGCCTGACGGCGTTGCGCTCCTTGGCATCGCAGAATGACTGCGACCGGCGTCGCGCGCCTTGCATTCGGCCTGTTGTTGACCAAACGCGGCGGCAAATAACTTGTTCAGAGGGTCCCTAACATCGCACCACCGGGAGGAACTGCCATGCAATTGATCGGCATGCTCGATTCGCCATATGTTCGCCGCGTCGCCATTACGCTGCACCAGCTGCACTATTCGTTCGAACACCGCTCGATTTCGGTTTTTCGCCAAATGGACCTGTTCCGCCAAATCAACCCGGTGATCAAGGCGCCGACGCTCGTGTGCGACGATGGCACGGTGCTGATGGAGTCGACGTTGATTTTGGACTATATCGCCGCCGAGACCGGCAAGGATTTGCTGCCGGCCGATTTGGCGGCGCGGCGGCATGCGCTGCGCGCGGTGGGGCTGGCGCTGGTGGCGATGGAAAAGAGCGTGCAGATCGTTTACGAGTTGAATCTGCGGCCGGCTGATAAACAGCTGGGCAGTTGGATCGAGCGTATCGTCGAACAAGCCGCGGCCGCGTTCGCGTTATTGGAGACGGAAATTGCCACGCGGCGTCCGAATCCCGACGCGCTCGACCAGGCCGGCATTGCCGCCGCGGTGGCCTGGCGTTTCGCGCGCGAGATGCTACCTGCGCAGTTCGATTGGCAACGCTATCCGGCGCTGGCGCGCTGGAGCGAACAAGCCGAAGCGCTGCCGGCGTTTTTGGCGGCGCCGTTTAACGGCTAACCGGCTCAATGGGACGGCTTGGCCAAACGAGGATGGGCGGCGGAAAAAGCCAGCAAGTGGTCGAGCAGGACGCGGACCCGTGCCGGCAACGTGCGTTGCGGCGGCCATAGCGCATAGATCGGCAATGCGGCGCCCTGCCACAACGGTAGCGGGTTGCACAGTTGTCCCGTCTCAAGCGCGGACAGCGCGGCGGTGACCGGGCAATAGAGAATGCCGTGGCCCGCCTGGGCCATCTCGACGGCCAAGGCCATATCATTGACGCGCAACCGGACTTGACCGTCCGGGCGCAACGTCATCGTCTCGCCGTTATCGTGCCGCAGTCGCCAGGTGTGCATCGGCTCGGCGATGAGCAAGGTCTGTCGGGCCAGATCGTTGGGCGTTTGCAGCTTCGGCGCCCGGGCGAGATAGCCGGGCGACGCCACCAGCATGGTATGTCCCCATCCCAGCAGCCGCTGACCGAGTTGCGAGTCGGGCAGCTCTCCCACCCTGAGCGCCAAATCGGCGCCTAGCGCCAGCAGGTCCTCGCGCTCATTCGCCAAACGCAGTTCCAATTGAATATCCGGATAACGGCTGAGAAAGCTGCCCCATGCCTCGCGGTACAACACGCCGGCAAGCGTGATCGGCGCCAACACGCGCACGGCGCCGGCAGGACGGTTCAGTTCCGCGTCCAGCGATGCGGTCGCCTGCTGCAGCGAGGCGAGCAATGGCCGGCAACGTTCGAAGTATTGCCATCCCTCCCCTGTCGGCTGCATTCGCCGCGCGCTACGGTGCAGCAGCCGGCAACCCAAGGCCTGCTCCAGTTTTTGCAGTCGCCGCGTCAGTGTGGCCGCCGGCATGCCGAGCTTGCCGGCGGCTGCGTTCAGGCTGCCGCTTTCCACAATACAGACGAAGAGGGATAAATCGTCGAGCATCATTTCATATTTGCAATTTAATTATGAAATTTTAGCCGTATTTTCGAAAAACGTAATGAGATATCTTGGCGGCGTGAATTCATAACCGCCAAGAAGGAAATGCCATGAGCACATTACGTCAAGCTTATTTCACCCTGTCACCGGATGCCCTTGCCGGGCTTGTGCAAACCAAGCAGGCATTGGCGCAGAGCCCGCTGGGCGCGGCACTGATCGAGCTCGTTTACCTGCGCGTGTCGCAGATAAACGGCTGCAGTTATTGTTTGGAGATGCACAACGCGGCATTGCGCGGCCGCGATGTGCCGCAGGCGAAGCTGGATGCGTTGGCCGGCTGGCATGCCAGCCAACGCTTCAGCGAAAGGGAGCGCGCCGCGCTGCAGTGGGCCGAATCCCTGACATTGCTGCCAGTTTCCCACGCTGCGGACGCGGATTATACGCCGCTGACGGCGCATTTCTCGGCCAAGGAAATCTCCGATTTGACCTTCGCCATCGCGTTGATGAATACCTTCAACCGCATGGCGGTGGGCATGCGCCAGTAAACGGCTACTCGACCGTGGCGATGCGCAGCAGGTTGGTCGCCCCCGGGGTGCCGAACGGCAGCCCGGCGGTAATCACCACCGTGTCGCCGCTGTTGGCGAAGCCTTCATGCTTGGCCGCGCGGCAGGCGAAGTCGGTCATTTCGGTGACGTCGGCCACATCGTGGGTCAGCAGGGCGTGAATGCCCCAGACCAATCCCAACTTACGCGCGGTGGCGAGACGCGGCGTCATGCCGATGATCGGCGCGTGCGGGCGCTCGCGCGCCATGTGCAGCGCCGAATGGCCGGTGGTGGTGTAAGCGACGGTGGCTTGCGCGCTGAGAATGCCGGTCACGGCGCTCAACGCGCGGCCGATGGCGTCGGCGCTGGCGTTGGCCGGCGGCGTGCGCGAGGCGTCGATGGCTTCGCGGTAGTAGGGGTCGGATTCGGTTTGATGAATGATGCGGTCCATGATGGCCACGGCTTCCACCGGATAACGGCCCGAGGCCGATTCGGCCGATAGCATCACGGCATCGGCGCCGTCGTAGATCGCGGTGGCGACGTCCGAGGCTTCCGCCCGGGTCGGCACCGGCGCGGCCACCATCGAGTCCAGCATCTGGGTGGCGACGATCACCGGGCGGCCGCGCCGCCGGCATTGCCGCACGATGCGCTTTTGAATCGACGGCACTTGCTCGGCCGGCATTTCCACCCCCAGATCGCCGCGCGCCACCATGACCGCATCGGCGGCCTCGACGATGTCATCCAAGTGGGCGATGGCCGACGGTTTTTCCAGCTTGGCCACGATGCCGGCACGGTCTTGCACGATCTGCCGGATTTCGTGGATATCTTCCGGCCGTTGCACGAACGACAGCGCCACCCAATCCACTTCCAGTTTGAGGCCGAACGCCAAGTCGGCGCGGTCCTTTTCCGTCATGGCCGACAGCGACAGCACCACGTCGGGCACATTGACGCCTTTGCGGTCCGACAGCGGTCCGCCGGTGACCACTTCCGTCACGGCGTGCGCTTTGTCGCATTGCGTCACCTTCAGGCGGATCTTGCCGTCATCGAGCAGCAGATGGCTGCCCGGCTTCAGCGCGGCGAAGATTTCCGGGTGGGGCAGGGCGACGCGGTGCGCGTCGCCGGGCTCGTCGCGGCGCAGATCGAGTTGGAACGTCTGGCCGGCGGCGAGGGTGATCGGTCCGGCGCCGAAGGTGCCGATGCGCAGTTTCGGGCCTTGCAGGTCAAGCAGAATGCCGACCGGGCGGCCGCTGTCGCGCTCGATCTTCCGCAGCCAATCGACGCGCGCTTTATGGTCGTCATGGCTGCCGTGACTGAAGTTGAGGCGAAATACGTCGACGCCGGCGTCGAACAGGGCGCGGATGCTGGCCAGGTCCGGCGTGGCCGGGCCGAGCGTGGCGACGATTTTGGCTTTGCGCGTGCGATGCATGGGGGAGGTTCCGTCTAAAGGCAATCAAAAAAGCCCGGCCATATCGGCCGGGCCCAGGGGGATCAGCCGCGCGTGGGGAACACGCGTAGCAGGTGGCGCTGGAGAATGTTTTCCGTCACATTGCGGGCGATGCTGGCTTCGTTGGCGGCCAAGGCATTCAGATAGCGATCACCCAGCTCGGCGGCCACCTTGTAGCCGACGTGCAGCAGCTGGCGCAGGTCGGCGTTGTAGCGCGGTTCGTCCGGGATGTGACGCAGGGCCGCCACGAACGCGTCGGCACGCCATTCGTCCACTTCGCTCGGGTGCGGCAGGCGGGCGGGGTCGATGTCGATCACGCTGGCGTAGGGCGCGCACAGCGCCTCGCGGCGATGCCAGGCTTCGCGGTAGACGGTCTTGGCCACCTCCAGCCCTTCGCCGCCGGCTTCGGCCAGGCCGATCAGCTCCTCGAGCCAGGTGGTGCCGGCGGTCTTGAGGTGCAGCCCGGCGCCGGTATCGGCCAGTGCGCGGCGGATCGGTTCGTAGATGGAGAATTTGTCGCTGCCGGAGTGCACAGACAGCTTCAGGTTTTCCGGCAGGTCATAGCGTTGCACCACGTGGGCGATGACCGCGATGTCGGCGCGGAATTCGCGCTCGAACGCCGACGGGTCGCCGACATAGTTGACGCCCTTGTTGAAGCGGCCGGAGAAGCGCGGGGCGATGGTTTGCGCCGGAATACCCAGGTCGGCGATCAATACCAGGATCACCAACAGTTCCAGCGGTGTTTGCGGGGTATCGACCTCGTCCATCGACACCTCGACGATGAAGCTGCCTGCTTCGCGCCGGCTGAGGATGCGCTGGTAAATGGCCTGGGCTTCTTCGATCGGCGCCAGATACTGCGACACGATACGGTGCAGTTCCGGGTGATCGAGGGTCAGCTTGTCGGCCAGACCGGCGACGGTCAGTTCGCCCACGAGTTCGGGGTGGCGGCCGATGAAGGCGGCCACGCGCGCCGGATCGGCCGGCTGGCCAATGGCCTCGGCCACGTCGAGCGTGAAGAAGTCGCTGCTGTCGATGAAGCCGTCGACGGTGCTTAGGCGGATGTGGTCGGCATCGACGTGATAGGGTTGCTGCCAGCCCATCGCCTTGACCGCCGCGTCGGCGGCGGCGCGGACGGAGGCCGGTTGCGAGTGCACGATGTCGTGCTCGCGGAACGACTTGTTCCAGACCGGGACCACGTCGATGCCCAATGTGCGGCCTGCGATCAGCGCGGAGAGCTGGGCCTTTGCCTGATGGGCGAAGCGGTCGCCGACGCCCATGGAGTAGTGTTCGAGAGTCAACATGTCGATACCTAAATCAGTTGAGGCCGGGCCACCGGCCCGGCCGGGGGTTACAGGGCGCCGCCAGCCGGTTCGAGCTGTTCCGCGCTTTTGTTCACGCCCAGATGTGCCGGGCGGTTGAGCAGTACGTTCCATACCACGATGGCGCCGATGACATCGAAAGCGGCGAGGCAGACGAACAACGGACCGTAGCCGACGGTTTTGAGCAAGGCGCCGGAAATCAGCGTGAAAATGGTCGCGCCGAGCCATGCGGACATGCCGGTCAAACCGTTGGCGGTGGCGACTTCCTTCTTGCCGAACACGTCGGATGACAGCGTGATCAATGCGCCGGACAGCGATTGGTGCGCAAAGCCGCCGAGACAGAACAGCGCGATGGCGACGTAAGGACTGCTGACCAAACCGAGCAGGCCCGGCCCGATCATCATGAGGCCGCCCATGACCACAACCAGTTTGCGCGAGGTGATGAGGTCGACCTTGAAGTACTTCAGATAGAACGCCGGCAGGTAGCCGCCGACAATGCAGCCCATATCGGCCGCCAGGAACGGCATCCAGGCGAAGATGGCGATCTGCTTCAGGTTCATGTGATGCACGGTCATCATGTACAACGGAATCCAGAAGTTGAACGTCTGCCAGGCCGGTTCCGCCAGAAAGCGCGGAATGGCGATGCCCCAGAATTGGCGGCAGCCGACGATTTCACGCCAGGACGGCTTGTTATAGCTGTCGTCCTTGTGCTGTTCTTCCTGACCGGAAAGGATGTATTGGCGCTCCTCGTCGGATAGCGCTTTCTGATCGCGCGGGTGCTTGTAAAACTTGAGCCAGACCGCGGCCCAGATGAAACCGATGCTACCGGTAACGATGAACGCGCTTTGCCAGCCGGAGTGCAGGATGCACCATACCACCAGCGGCGGCGCGATCAAGCCGCCGATCGAGGAGCCGACATTGAACCAACCGGTGGCGATCGAACGTTCCTTGGCCGGGAACCACTCGGAAGAGGCTTTCAGCCCAGCCGGAATCACCGCCGACTCGGTCACGCCCAACAAGCCGCGGAAGAAGGCCAGCGACAGCCAGCCGCTGGCAAAACCGTGCAGCAGGTTAGCGGCGGACCAGCATACGGCGAACAGGGCAAAGCCGATTTTGGTGCCGAGGAAGTCGACCACGTAGCCAGCTACCGGTTGCATGAACATGTAACAGGCCTGGAAGGCCGCCACCACGTACGAATACTGCTGCGTGCTGATGTGCAGGTCGGTGATGAGTCTGGGCGCCGCGACGGCCAGCGAGTTGCGTGCCAGATAGTTGAGCACGGTGCCTAAGGTGACCAAGCTGATCATCCACCAGCGTAATCCTTTGATCTTCATTGTCTTCTCTCCGTGGTCCGGTCTCTCCCTGACCGAACCTGTCTGTGTCGTATTGTGTGTCGTCTCCCCGCCGCGCGGCGCCGGGGGCGCCGCGGTCAGGCGGATTAAAATCCGAAGTATTGCTTGGCGTTGCGGTAGCAGATGCCTTGCACGATGTCGGCCAAGGCGCTTTCCGACGCGGGGTATTCCCCGCCTTCCACCCATTGGCCGAGTTGGCGGCACAGCAGGCGGCGGAAATAATCGTGACGCGGATAGGATGCGAAGCTGCGCGAGTCGGTGACCATGCCGACAAAGGTGCCGAGCACGCCATGACAGGCCAGGGTGCGGATCTGCTCCAGATTGCCGTCGCGGTGATCGTTGAACCACCAGGCCGGACCGAACTGCAGCTTCCCGGCGATCGAGCCGTCCTGGAAGTTGCCGAGCATGGTCGAGAGGATGGCGTTCATCGACGGGTTGAGGCAGAACAGCATGGTCTTGGGCAGCGCGCCCTCGCTATCGAGCGCATCCAACAGCGCGGCGATGCCGGCGCTGCAGCTCATATCGGAAATCGAGTCGTAGCCGGTATCGGCGCCGAGGTGGGCGAATTGGCGGCGGTTGTTGTTGCGCTGCGCGCCGATGTGCAGGCACATCGCCCAATCGTGGCGGGCATAGTGCCGGCCGAGGTGCGCGAGCAGACCGGCCAGGTATTGGCCTAGTTCCACGGTATCGAGCTTGCGGCCGGCCAGCCGGTCGGCGAACAGGCGCGCCAGCGTCGCGTCGGTCGGCACGGCGGCCGGCAAGGCGATATCGACGGCGTGGTCGCTGATGCGGGCGCCACGGTCATGGAAGAACGCGATGCGGCGCGCCAGCGCCTCGATCAGGTTGGCGAACGAATCGATTGCGACGTCGGCGGCCGCGCCCAGTCGTTGCAGATAGTCGATGAAGCCGTCGTCGTTGACGCGCATCGCCTTGTCCGGACGGTAGGCCGGCAGCACGCGCGTCTTGAGCGGCATCTCGGCGATGCGGGCGTGGTCGGCCAGATCGTCGGCCGGGTCGTCGGTGGTGCAGGCGATTTCCACCTTGGCCTGTTCCAGGAAACGCCAGCTGTCCATGCCGGCCAAGCGCGCGTTGAGCTCGTCCCACAGCCGCGGCGCCGATTCGGCGTTGATCGTGTCCTGCAGGCCGAAAATACGGCGCAGCTCCAGATGACTCCAGTGGTAGATCGGATTGCCGATCGCTTGCGGCAGCACCCGGCAGAACGCCAGGAATTTGTCGCGCGCGGCGGCCGGGCCGGTGATCTGGGTTTCGGCGACGCCGGCCGAGCGCATCAGCCGCCATTTGTAATGATCGCCGCCCAGCCACAACTCGGTGATGTCGGCGAAACGCTTGCGCGCCGCGATTTCCTTTTGTTGCAGATGGGAGTGGTAGTCGATGATCGGCAAGTCGGCGGCCACCTCGTGATACAGCCGGCGCGCAACGTTTGTGTCGAGCAGAAAATCATCGTTCATGAAGTCGGTCATGTCAGTGCTCTCCTGTCTCCCGGCGTTAAACGCCGGAGTAGGCGGCAAACCCGCCGTCGATCGGCACCACCACGCCGTTGACGAAGCTCGATGCATCGTCGCAGACCAGCCACAACAGCGTGCCGATCAGCTCCTCGGTCTTGCCGAAACGCTGCATCGGGGTGTGGGCGATGATCTTGTGCGCGCGGGCGGTGTAATCGCCGGTGGCTTCGTCGATCAGCAGCTTGTGGTTCTGCTGCGTCAGGAAAAAGCCCGGCGCCAGCGCGTTGACGCGGATGCCGACGCGCGAGAAGTGCACGGCCAGCCACTGGGTGAAGTTGCTCACCGCCGCCTTGGCGCCGCTATAGGCCGGAATCTTGGTCAGCGGGCAGAAGGCGTTCATCGACGAGATGTTGATGATGCTGGCGTGGGGCCGGCCGAGCATTTGCTTGGCGAAGATCTGCGTCGGCAGCAAGGTGCCGAGGAAATTGAGGTTGAAGACGAATTCGACGCCCTTGGGGTCGAGGTCGAAGAAGGTGGTCAGTTCCGGATCGTCCAGATCGTTGGGTTCCAGCCACTCCTTGGTGGTGGTGCCCTTCGGATGGTTGCCGCCGGCGCCGTTGAGCAATAGATCGCACGGGCCGAGCACTTGTTTCACTTGTTCCGCCGCCGCTTCCAGCGAGGCGCGGCTGAGCACGTCGGCGGCGATGCCGATCGCTTGGCAACCCTGCTCGCGCAGTTTGGCGGCGGCAGCTTCGGCGGCCTCGCCGTTCAGGTCCAGCAGCGCCACGGCGGCGCCGCTATGCGCCAGCGCCCCGGCCAGCTCGCTGCACAGCACGCCGCCGGCGCCGGTTACGACCGCCACGCGGCCCTTCAGATCGATTTGGAACGGAAGTTTCATCTTCATTCTCCTTGCTTGGCCTTGGCGATGCCTTCCCACAGGCCATTGAGGTAAACCGCGCCGAGCGCCCGATCGTACAGGCCATAGCCCGGCTTGCCGGTCTCGCCCCAGATCATGCGGCCATGGTCGGGCCGAGCGTAGCCGTCGAAGCCGGCCTCATAATAGGCGCGCACGATCGCGCCCATGTCGAGCGAGCCATCGTCCGAGCGGTGGCCGGTTTCGAAGAAATCGCCGTCTTCATTGGTCTTGACGTTGCGCAGGTGGGCGAAATGGATGCGTCCTTGGCCGGCGAATTCGCGCACCATGGCGACGATGTCGTTGTGGCAATCCGCGCCGAGCGAGCCGGAACACAGCGTCAAGCCGTTGGCCGGGTGGTCGACGATGGCCAACAGCCGCGCCAGGTCCTCGCGGTTCTTGACGATACGCGGCAGTCCGAAGATGGGGCGCGGCGGATCGTCCGGGTGGATGGCCATGCGGATGCCGACTTCGGCCGCCACCGGGATGATCTGCTTGAGGAACACCGTCAGGTTGTCCCACAACTGCGCTTCGCCGACCTGGGCGTATTCGGCCAGCAGGGCTTTCAGCTCTTCCGGGCGATAGCTGCTGTCCCAGCCGGGTAGCGAAATGCCTTGGCTCACGTCGATGCGTTCCACCTCCTCGGTGCTAAAGGCGAGCGTGGTCGAACCGTCCGGCAATTCCATCGCCAGCGTGGTGCGGGTCCAGTCGAATACCGGCATGAAGTTGTAGCAGATCACCTTGATGCCGCAGGCCGCCAGATTGCGGATGCTTTGGCAGTAATTGGCGATCAGGCGCGCGCTCGTCGGTTTGCCGAGCTTGATGTCTTCGTGCACCGGCACGCTCTCGATCACATCCAGCGCCAGGCCGTGGGCGTTGACCTTGTCCTTGAGGGCTTGGATTTTGTCGACCGGCCAAACTTCGCCGACCGGAACGTCGTACAGCGCCGAGACGATGCCGGTCATCCCCGGGATCTGGCGGATGTAGGCGAGTGTTACCGGATCGTCATCGCCATACCAGCGAAACGTCATCTTCATGTGTTGCTCCTGTCGATATCGGCCGCGCCAGGCGCGACCGTGTTGAATCTCTGTTTAGCGCTGCATGACCGCGCTATTGCGGCTGGCCAGTTGCAGAATGTCTTCCGCGCGCATCAGCGCGTGATCGCCGGGCAGCGAGTGCTTGAGCACGGCGCAGGCGGTGGCGAAGTCGGCGCATTGTTGCGCGCTTTGCTGCTGCAGCACCGCGTACAGCGCGCCGGCGCTGAAGGCGTCGCCGCCGCCGACCCGTTCCAAAATGTGCAGGTCGTATTCGCGCGAGACGCCGGTGCTGCCGTCCGGCGCCATGCAGCAGCCTTGGTAGCGATGGTGGTTATGGCTGAATACCAGACGGCGCGTCGCGGCAAAGTAGCGCGGGCCGACGCGGTCGCGCCATTGGCGCCAGCTGTCGAATAGCGCCGCCGGGCTGTCTTCGCGCGGGGCGAGTCCAAAGAGTCCCGTCATGTCGGCCGCGCCGGCCAGCAGCAGGTCCGCTTCCTGGGCGAAGCGGGCCAGCACCGGCCGCGCGCTGTCGTAATCCCACAGCTTGGAGCGGTAGTTGACGTCGAAGGCGATTTTGACGCCACGCTCACGCGCGGCGGCGGCCAGGAAAAACGCCAGTTCGCGCACCGCGTCGGATAATGCCAGCGTGATGCCGGAGACGTAGAACCAGCGTTGGCCGGCAAAGAGCGTGTCCAGATCGAGCGTTTCCTGGCGCAGGTAGTTGATGGCGGAATCGGCGCGGTCGTACACCACGCGGCTGGGGCGGGCATCGAAGCCGTTTTCGCAATAGTAGGTGCCGAGACGGTGCGGCAGCCGCTGAATGAATGCGGTGTCCATGCCGCTGGCGCGCAGCGCGGCGAGCGCCAGGTCGCCCAGCGCGTGCTGCGGCACCGCCGAGAGCATGCGCGTCGGCACGCCGAGCCCGGCCAGGGTGGCCAAGGTATTGGCCTCGCAGCCACCGACGTGGACGTCCAACTGGCGGGTCGCCGTCAACGTGCCCAGGTCGGGCGGGCTGAGGCGTAACAGGATTTCTCCCAAACCCAGAATGCTCATGATGTCTCCTGATGTGGTCTGCTGGCGTAGTGGCCTAGTGGTCAGACCAGTTGAGCGGATCATAGACCTAACAAATGGGAACCGACAAGGGGATCTCCTTAAGCTAGATCAAAAAACCTGCTGACGAAATGAAGATCGACGGTTAAGCCGGTTTCTTGGCATACTTGTGCGCTGCCAACCGCTTTCAAGCGTATCCACGTGGAGTTTCCATGGAATTGCCGACCCTCAAATCGGAACGTTTGTATCAAAAGATTTCTAATCTGCTCATCGATCGTATCCGTTCCGGGCAATTCGTTCCTGGCCAAGCGCTGCCGTCCGAGCGCGATTTGTCCAAGCAGATGGGCGTCAGCCGTTCTTCGGTGCGCGAAGCTTTGATCGTGCTGGAAATTTCCGGCTGGGTGGAGATTCGCACCGGCAACGGCGTGTTCGTCAAAGAAGCGCTGCCGTCGGACACGCCTAGCGTGGGCGACGAGGCGGGTGTGGTCGAGCTACTCAAGGCGCGCGAGGTGATCGAGGGCGAGATCGCGTGCCTTGCAGCGCTAAACGCCAGCGATGACCAGCGCGAGGAGCTTGCCGGCATCATGGAGGATATGCAGCACGAAACGGCGGACAATATCGAATTCCATGATCTGGACAAGCGCTTTCATATGCTCTTGGGCGACATGACCGGCAACCCGGTGCTGCGCGAACTGACCGAGTATCTGTGGAATAAACGCTACAGCCCGATCTTCATGCATTTCGAAACCTATTACGCCGGGCGCGATATCTCCGAGGATATGGCGCGCGACCACATCAAGATCGTCGAGGCCATTCAGGCGCGCGACGGCAAGGATGCCAAAAAGGCCATGCAGGCCCATTTGCGCCATGTTTACCAAAGCCTGTTCAAGGCGGCGGGCTGATCCGATCGTTGTAATTCCACAACATCCATAGGGTTGTTTGCCTCGGCGCGGGCGTCTACATGCTTGCGCCGCGCCGCAATGGTGATACTGTTGCCGCAGGTCTACTGGCCTGACCACTCTACCAGCAGGCCCCAGGACCAAAGATACCTAATTTGGAGACAGCGTCATGCAAAAGAAAACGCTCCTTGTCGCGCTCGGCGCGGCATTGGCTACACAGTGGGCATTCGCGGACTCGACGACCATCTATGGCGTCATGAGCGCATCGGTCGAATCGGCTTCCGCCACCGGCGGCACAACCACCTACCCGACGCAAACCCGGGTAGCGGACAACAACTCGCGTATCGGCTTCAAGGGCACCGAGGATCTGGGCAACGGCCTGCAAACGATCTGGCAGGTGGAAAACAGCCTGAAGTACTTCGAGCAGGGCGGCACCAACGATGCCGGCTCCAGCGCCACCTTCGCCACGCGCAACACCTTCGTCGGTTTGGCGAGCCCGGTCTGGGGGACCTTCCAGATGGGCTACTACGATTCGGCCTATAAGCGCTTGACCAACGGCGGCGTCAACGTCATGGGCGATACCGCGGCCGACATCGATGGCACCACCACCAACGTGGCGGCGATCTTCAGCCGCGGCGAAGCACGCTTGAAGAACTCGATCAACTATACCTCCCCGAGCTGGAACGGCTTGCAGGGCGGTATTTCCTACGGTTACGGCGAAAACCAGACCAGCACGCAGACCGGCGCGCGCAACCACTTGTCGTTGGCGGCGGCCTACACCTGGCAAGCGCTGCAAATCGGCGCCGGTTGGGACCGCACCTACAACACCGGCGGTTATCTGGGTTACTTCGCCGGCGTCAACGGCACCGGCTCGGTCAGCAACGGCTTGGCTTACAGCAATGGCCAAGACGTGACCTTCACCAAGCTGGTCGCCTCCTATAAATTCGCCAGCGGCACCTATGTGGGCGCAGGGGTCGAACACGGCGAATACGGCGTGGCCGGCAGTAGCGCCATGGGTCAAACCGGCTGGACCGTGGCTGCGGCGCAAGACATCGGCCCGGCTACCGTCAAGCTGTCCTACAGCAAACTCGGCAGCCTGAGCAACACTGCCACGCCGGATGCCTACCAGGCGACCGAGTGGGTGCTGGGTGGGGTGTACAACCTGTCCAAGTCGACTCAGTTGCTGAGCTACTACGCGCGCATCAAGAACAACGCCATGGCCAACGTCGATTTCGCCAACACGCCGCTGTACACCTCCGGCGTGGGCTCGTCCTCGGCCGTCTTGGCCCCGGGCAACCGCCTGTCGGTGTTCGGCTTGGGCATGAAGGTCTGCTTCTAAACCTTCGCATCGACCCGTCGGCCGGCCCCGTCTTATGGCGGGGCCGGCCGCTTCTGTCGCGCCGTTTGGCCATGACACTATCCGGAGGCTAAGGATGAAACTCCACACAAGACTGACCGTGCTTGTCATCGTCGCCGTGGCGGGGCTATTGCTGCTCGCCGCGTTCGCCGTGCAGCAGTTGCGGCAAACCATGCTGGCGGATCGCCAGGAAGAAATTCATGCCGTGTTGAACTTGGCGCGACAGCAGGTGTTCGCTTACCAGGCACTGGCGCAAAGCGGCAAGTTGAGCGAAGCGCAGGCCCAGGCGCAGGCGCTTGAGGCGCTGTCCAAGCTGCGCGACGGCAAGAAAAGCTATCTCTGGGCGCGTACTGTCGGGGCGCTCGGTTTGGTGCACCCCGATCCGCGCGTGATCGGCAAGGTCGATTACGGCAAGATCCTGCCCAATGGCAAGACCAACTGGCAGAAATACCTCGACGGGCTGGCCGGCAGCGACTTCGCCTATTTCATCGAGCCGACCAAACGTCCCGGCACCGAGGAGTGGGTCTCTAAGATGACGGGCGTGACGCATGTTGCCGGCTGGGAGTGGATCATTGGCTTCGGCGTATGGGCCGACGATATCGACAGCGCGTTTTGGTCGATGGTGTGGCGCTTCGTCGGTATGGGCGCGGTGATCGTGTTGCTGGTGACGAGTCTTGCCGTGATGATGAGCCGGCGCATCTACCGTCAGATCGGCGGCGAGCCCGCGTTTGCCGCCGAGGCGGCGCAAGCGATCGCCGATGGCGACCTCGCCCGGCCGCTGCCGGATCGCCATGGCCGGGAAAGTTTGCTCGGCGCCATGGCCAGCATGCAAGCGGGCCTGCGCCAGATGATCGAACAAATCCAGCATGCCGCCGGCGGCTTGAGTGGCGGCGCGACGCAATTGTCGGGGCAGATGGAAGCCATCACCCAGGCATCGCGGCAGTCTTCCGACGCCACGAGCGCAACCGCTTCGGCCATCGAGCAACTGTCGGTCAGTATTCAGCATATCTCCAATAGCGCGCGCGAAACCGAGCGCATGGCCGACTCGGTCAGCCAGCGCGCCACCGAAGGCGACCAGCTGGCGCGCCGTGCCGCTGACAACATCAAGCAGGTGGCGAGCCAGATGGATATCGCCTCGGCCCAAGTGGGCGGCTTGCTCGAACGCAGCAATCAGATCGGCAATATCGCCAACGTGATCAAGGAGATCGCCGATCAAACCAATCTATTGGCATTGAACGCCGCCATCGAGGCGGCCCGTGCCGGCGAAATGGGGCGGGGATTCGCCGTGGTGGCGGACGAAGTGCGCAAGCTTGCCGAACGCACCACGCAGGCGACCGATCAGATCGCCGGCATGATCGGCGATATTCAAAGCGAGACCGGCCGCGTCGTGACCAGCATGGGCGAGGTGGGACCGCGTGTCCTGGATGGCGCCGGCATGGTGGAAGAAGTGGCGTCGTCGCTCAGGGCGATCGCCGAAGGCATGGCGGAAAGCCTGGAAAAAGTGCGCGGCGTGGCCGTGGCGACGTCGCAGCAGACCGCCGCCAGCAATAGCGTGGCGCAGAACGTCGAGCGCATCGCGCAGATGGTCGAGGCCTCGTCCGCCTCGGTGCATACCGCGCACGGCGCGGTGAAGTCGCTCGACGATCTGGCGGCCTCGCTACGCCAATCGGTGTCGCGCTTCCGGCTGGCGGGGTGAGCGGTGTGATGCGCTCAACCCAGTCCGCGCATCACACCGTAGACGACGAAGCTCGCCACGATCGCCGGCAGTGTCTTGCCGCGCGGCAGCGCGACGGCAAGCGCCACCAGCGTGCCGACGAGATAGGCGTTGCGCGGCGAGACGTCGATATGGCCTTGCGGCGCCAGCGCCATGGGCACGATCAGCGCCGTGAGCACCGCCACCGGCACGAAGTGCAGTGCGCGGTTGAGCCAGGCGGGGAAGGCGATTTTGTCGCCGAAAACCAGAAAGCTCATGCGCGCGGCCTGGGTGACGGCCACCATGCCGAGCATCATCCACCACGTCGTCATCGCGCGTTCTCCCCGGTTTGACAGACCATACCGGCCGCGATCCCCGCCGCGGCCGCCACCATCAGATCCAGCTTGTACGGCAGGCCGTGCGTCCATAACGCGACCGAGCCGGCGGCCACGGCCGCGGCCAGATAGGGGAAGCGTTTCAATTGCGGCGCGAGGATCGCCGCGAAGGTGCCGACCATGGCGAAGTCCAGACCCCAATGCGCCAGGTTGGGCACGGCGCGACCAAGCAGCACGCCGACCAACGTCCACAGCAGCCAGTTGCCGTACATGGCGAGCGAGGAGCCGAGCCAATACCATTGGCCGCCGGCCGCGCCGCGTGTGCGCAGCCGATGCTCCACCACGGCGAAGGTTTCATCGGTGAGCCAGAAGGCCAACGGCGCGCGCCAAGCGAGCGGCCAGCCTCGGGCGTGGGGCAGTAAGGTGGCGCTGTAGAGCATATGACGCAGGTTGACCACGAACGTGGTGAGCCAGATCACCGGCAGCGCGGCGCCGGCACCGACCAAATTGACGGCGATAAATTGTGATGAGCCGGCAAATACCAGCACGGACATCGCCAGCGCGGTGACCGGCGTCAGCCCCATGGCCAGCGCGAAGGTGCCGAAGATAAGGCCAAACGGCGCGGCGCCGACCATCATCGGCAGCGTATCGCGCGCGCCCTGCCACAGCAGTGCGCGGGAATGCATCGGGGACATGATATTTCTCCTGGTGAACGGCATGTATGTCCCATGCCTTCCCGCAGTTTGGCCGATGATTTTTCTGTCTGTCTTGAACGATTTTGCAGGCAGACCCTAGCGCATCGTTCGCTGATAGCGGCCCGGCGGCGTGCCGACAATGCTGCAAAAGACGCGTGTCAGGTGGGCTTGGTCGGCAAAGCCCAGAGTCTGGGCCACCTCGCCCGGCGGCATGCCGCTGGCGAGCAGGCCCCGGGCACGGCTGACCCGCAGCTGATTGCGCCAGGCTACCGGGGAGAGGCCGATGCGGCGTTTGAATTGGCGGCATAGCTGCCAGGGCGACAGGCCAACGGTTTGGGAGAGCGTGTTGAGCGACAGATTGCCGCCCGGATCGTCGGCCAGCATCTGTTGCGCCTTGCTCACTGCGTTCCCGGCGTCGGGAACGGCTTGCGGCCGTACCGCCATGTGACGCTGCAGTACTTGAGCAAAGACCGCTTGCAGTGCGGCCTCCCGCTGTAAGCAATCGCTGCTCGTACGCAGCAGGCCGTGCAATAGATTCAACTGTTGGGCGAGCCACCCGTCCAGGACGACCGTCTGACGAAAATAAGGGTTGATGCCGGTTTGTCCGCTGATTTCCCGGGCCAGACGCTGCAACAGGGACGCGCTCGGGTAGTAGCCGCGATAGGCCCAGCCGGTTTCATGCGCCGTTTGTCCGGTGTGCACTTCTCCGGGGTTGATCAGGACCAGCGCGCCGACCCCGGCGAGATGGGTGCCGCCGCGGTGGCGATAAGACTGGGCGCCAAGCGTCAGGGCGTTCACCACGTACTCCTCATGGAAGTGCGGGGGGAAGACCCGTTGGCTGTAGCTGGCATCGAGATATTCGAGCCGGCCGATATCGTCGGCGCGGAAAAAATCCGACTTGTCAGTAGCGCGCGGTGTTGTCATGCGTCCAGTGTAAAACAGGACCGGCTGCTTGGTGGGGAAAGCCTGATGTCATACTTGGAAATAACTTACCGCCTGGCGCAGCGTGTCCGACAGGGTTTTCACTTTGCCGGCCGACTCGGCGTTATGGCGCGCCGTGCTCTCGGTGTCTTCCGCCATGTTGGCAATACGCGCCACATGCCCGGCAATATTGTTGGCGGCGCCGACCTGCTCTTGGCTGGCGTTGGCCACCGACAGCGCCTGCTCGCGCGAGTCGCCGGCCTGGCGCTGGATCTGTTGCAGCACCTCGGTGGCCTCGTGCGCCAGGGTCTGGCTGTGTTGGACGCGCGGCAAGGTGTCCGCCATCGCTTGCACCGCCAGTTGCGTGTCGTGTTGGATGGCCTCGATCATGCGCGAGATTTCGGTGGTGGCCTCCGAAGTTCTTTCCGCCAAGCGCCGCACTTCATCGGCCACCACGGCAAAGCCGCGGCCGCTTTCGCCGGCGCGCGCCGCTTCGATGGCAGCGTTGAGCGCCAGCAGATTGGTCTGGTCGGCAATGTCGTTGATGGACGAGGTGATCGAGCCGATTTCCTTCGATCGCTCGACCAGCGTCTGGATGCGCTCGGACGAGCGGGTGACTTCCGTGACGATGGTCTCGACTTCCTGCGAGACTTGCTGCACCACCTCGTGCCCCTCGCGCGCCAGTGTTTCGGTGCGTTGCGCGTTCTCTTCGGTATGGCGGGCGATGCCGGAGACGGCATGAACGCTTGCGGTCATCTGTGTGATGGCGTGCGCCATCTCGCTGCTGAGATCGGCCTGTTGGCGCGACGCCAGGCTGACGTCGTTGCTGTATGTGGAAAGCTCGCCCGCTTGACTCGACAAGCGCTCGATGTCGTCGCGAATAGCGCCGACGATGCCGCCCAGCCGCGTTTGCATGGTGGCGAGCGAGCCTAATACGTTGCCGGACAGGCGGCTATCGGCGGCGATATCGACCCGAAGATCTCCTGAAGCAAAACGCTCGACAATGTGCACGGCGGTTTTAGGCTCGCCGCCGATCTGACGGCGCACGCGGCGGATGATGGCCAAGCTTAGCCCCGCGACCGCCAGGCCGATGGCTAACAGAAAGGCCAGCGACTGTAGCGTCGAGCTCAACACGACCTGATCGATGTCGTCGATGTAGATGCCGGTGCCTAGCCACCAGCCCCAGGGCGCGAATTCCATCGCATAGGACAGTTTGGGTACCGGGGTGGTGCCGCCCGGTTTAGGGAAAAGATAATCGATGTACGCTTGGTGGTTTTGCTGCAGCAACGCGATCCATTGTTTGATATACGGTTTGCCGGTGGGATCGACCGTGGCATAGAAATTCTTGCCCTCGCGTTCCGGCTTGGCGCCATGCATCAGGTTGGTCCCGGAAAAGTCGTAAATGAAGTAATAGTCGCGGTTGTCGCCGTAGCGGCTTTTGCGCAGGTTGTCCTTCGCTTGTTTCTGCGCCTGCGCCAGCGTGAGCTTGCCGGCTTGATAGAGCGCGTATTGCTGTTTGACTTCGCCCATGGCCGTCTGCACCAGCGTCTGCAGCTGTTGCTGTTTCTCGGCCAGGATATGCGCGCGCAATTGGATGACCGAGAACACGCCGTATATGACGAGACCGAGCATCATGCCGATCAGCATGGTGAGCAATTGGCGGTTAAGTGACCATTCGGATCGCTGTTGCATGACCAAGCCCCTAGTTATTATGAATAGTCAGCATAGAGCACAAATGACGATCTGATTGTGGCGTATGCTCTGATCGGCATGTTTACAACGGCCGTTATGCTGCATAAATAAAATGGAGTTGTGACGACTTAAAAACATAAAAACTTAACGGTAATACGGCTGTCATCGGTGAAAATGGCGGCCTAACCACATGTTATTTCCTCCTCATGACTTTGTGAAAAAAGGACTTTGCATGAGCGTCAAACGCCGGCTGATGACCATCACCCTCATCAGTTTTCTAGGAACATTAGCCCTGTCGGCTATCGCCCTCTATTCGCTCAATAGCGCGCTCATGCAGGAGAAGCGGCAGCAGATCGTGACGCTGCTGGGACAGTCGCAGGCCGTGTTGAGCCATTTCGCCGATCTGGAGCAAACGGGCAAACTGCCGCGCGCCGATGCCCAACGCCAAGCCCGTCAGGCGCTGACGATGCTGCATCATGGCGAGACGTATTTCTTTGTCCGCGATAGCGACAATCGCATGCTGGTGCACGTCGACCCGAAGCGGGTCGATAAGATCGACGATGGCGGCAAATCGCCGGACGGCAATATGACGGTGGTGGAGGCATATAACCAGGCGTTGCAGTCGAGCGAATTCGCCTTCGCCACCGCGATGGCCAACCATGTCGGACAAACGGAGAAGGTACCCAAGCTCAATGGCGTGTACCGGTTCGCGCCGTGGGGATGGCAGGTGGGTACCGGCGTGTTCCTGGACGACGCGCAGTCGACCTTTTGGCACGACGCGATCCTGCTGTTGGCGGTGACGCTGTTGGTGCTGCTGACGGTGCTATTCTTTTCCGGCATCATGGCGCGGCAGATTTTCGGCGCGCTTGGCGGCGAGCCGGATTATGCGGCGCGGATGATGGCGAGCATCGCCGATGGCGATCTGTCGCAAGACATCGTCTTCCAGAAGGAAGGTCAAAGCCTGTTGGCCGCCATGCATCACATGCAGCAAGGCCTGCGGCGATTGATCGAGAAAATCAACCTGTCTTCCGCCTCGATGCGCGATTCGGCCTCGGCGTTGGCGCAACAAATGCGGCAGCTCGATGGCGTTTCGGGTAATGCGCAGGATTCGACCTCATCCGCGGCGGCGTCGATCGAGCAACTGTCGGTGAGCATCGATCACATTCGCGACCAGGCCACCCATAACGAGACGGCGTCTCAGGCGATGGCTGCGGCCGCGCTCAGCGGCGAGCAGACGGCGCGCCAGGCGGCGCAGGGCATCGAAGCGATTTCGACCGAGATTCAAGAGACGGGCGGCTTGGTCGTCTCGCTGGCCGAGCGCACGCGCAGTATCAGCGGCATCACCAGCACCATTCGCGACATCGCCGACCAGACCAACCTGTTGGCGTTGAATGCCGCCATCGAAGCGGCGCGCGCGGGCGAAATGGGACGTGGTTTCGCCGTGGTCGCCGACGAGGTGCGCAAGCTCGCCGAGCGCACCGCGAGTGCCACCAGCGAAATTACCCAGATCATCGGTTCGGTGGTGGGCGAAACCGATCAAGCCTCGACCCGGATGTCGACCATCGTGCCCAAGATGGCCGAGGGGGCCGAGCAGGTGCGCCAGGCGGCGTCGGCGTTGCAGGAGATCAACCAGCATATCGCGGAAAACATGACCCGCAGCAGCGAAGTCGCGCATACCATGGGTGAACAGAGCCAGGCCGGCATGACCATCGCGCAAAGCGTGGAGAAGGTGGCGGCGGTGGCGGAAGAAACCCACCGCGCGGTGGAGATGGCGGAAAACGTGGCGCACAAGATCGACGGCACTGCCGGCGAACTGCATCAGTCCGTTTCCCGCTTCAAGCTGTAGGCCTAGGGTGCTGTCTGCACACCTTTTGCGGCTGCGGCCGGTGGGCGCCCGGCCTCAGCGGGCGCCCGTTCTGGGTTACGGCATGATTTCGACGTATTCGTACACTTCGCAGTCGGTGATCTCCTTGCGCAACGCCAGGGGCAGGCTGGCGAACCACGCTTGCGGGTCGTGGCGGTCGATTTCCTCGCCCATGAAGCGCACCAATTCGCAGATCCGGTCGGTGACGCGTTCGCGGTAATCCAGATCGTTCTTGACGTAGGCCAGATACAAATTCTTCATACAATTGCCCCGGCACCAGGCGAAGGCTTCGCACGACTCACAGGGCATGGCCGGGTCGCGTTGCAGCGGGCTTCTTCTTAGCCAATTGTCTTGAATGTCGCCTTGGCGCATTTCCGGCAAATGCATCAAGTCGGGGCAGGGGTAAATGCGGCCGTCCGGCATGACGTTGAGGATGTGCGTCGACACGCGGCACTGGGTTTGACCGGCATAGCGTTCCTGCGCGCGTTGCGGGATGACTTTGTTGCGCACCATGCCCATGAGGGGAATGATGGGGAACAAGCGATCGCGCGATGCAAAGAAATAATCGATCAACTGTTTAAGCACGGCCTTGCGTTTGTCCATGTCCGCCGGCGCGTAGGCTTCTCCGGCGACGAACTGAAAATAAACATAGTCGAAGCGCTCGCTCAGCTCGCGCAGTTCCTCAAACCCTGTCTCGCTGCTGCTCCAGGTGACGCGCGCCGTCAGGGTGCCGCCGACACGGTCGCGCACCGCCGCCACGTTCTTCAGTACTTGCCGGTAAATGCCGCGTCCGCGGTAGCCGTCGGTCACTGCTTCGCCGCCATCGATCGACACCAGGATATTGGATAGTCTGGTCAGCACGTCGTCCGGCAGATCGTCGAGCAGCGTGCCGTTGGTCTGCAGTTGGAAGCGGAAGTGCGGATGGCGCGCCATCACTTCGGTGATGAAGCCGCGATTGAGCGTCGGTTCGCCGCCGTAGAAGGTGACATAGGTGTCGTAACCGTCCAGGTGGGTGGCGATGAAGCGGTCGAGCGCTTCTGGCGTATAGCTGACATTGCCTTGCGATTCACGCACGTCGCCCTCGGCGATGGAGCAATAGGTGCATTTCAGATTGCAACGCAGCGTGGTCAGCAATTGCAGCTCGACGCGGCTGCCGACAATGGCCGGTTGCGCCGCATCGGCCGGCGACGGCTGTCGTATCAATTCCATGGTTTTCATAACGCTATTTATTTGTTCTCCAGCGAAGGTGTCGAACGCGATGCCTACGGGAATGGAGGCGCCGCGTCGCGCCGGGCAGTATCGCGGCAGCGTCGAAGGCGGGTGTTGTCCTGGATCAATACTCGGCTGGGCCCTATGCGAGTGCGTGTCCGGGGCTGTAGGGTGCAATCGCTGCGCAGCGCGCGGCATTGCACCAAACGCCTGACGACATGCCTTCGATTCCCGGGCCGTGCGTTGCTTCTCGAACGCACGCTACATTATTGCCCTAGAGCCACGTCCGTCTTTTGAGCACCCGCTGCAGCAACGATACGTGGGTATCGCAGCGAGGCCGGAAGAGCTTGGTCACGTCGCCGTCAACCGCGAACAGCGCGGCCACCAGCACCGCGTTGAGCAGCATCTGCGCCAAGCCGTAGCCGGGCGAGTGCTCGAGCCACGGCAGGATGGCGGCGGCGCCGAAAGCGATGATGAGCAGATAGGCCAGCATGCTGGCCCAGGGATGATGGGCGGCGCCGCGGCGGGTGAAGAAAATCAGCCGCAAGCAGCCGGCGAGGCACAGCACATCGTTGAGCAGGTCGAGGTATCTCATTTTTGGTCGCCTTTCGGACCGGGCAGCAATTCCGCCGGGTTGTCCGCCCGGGCAATCAGACGGGTCAGTACTTTGATCACCAGGGCCGAGGCGAGCAGCGCGCCAACGCTTTCCGAGACTTGCACATGCGCGGGCAAAAACGCCGTCAGCAGCGCCGAAGACAGCGGCGCGGCGATCAATCCGGCGACGAAGGCTAGAATCAGAAATACCAGCTTCTTGATCGGCCCTAGATCGTTGCTTGAGAGCACGAACACCGAGGCGCCGGCGAAGGCGCCCAGCACGGTGGTGGCGTCCAGGCCCGGGAATAGCGTCAGGATGCTCATGCTAGCCGCGCCGGCCGTCATGACGGCGGCGGTAGAGGCGGGTTCTGCCATGTTCATCCCCAGTATTGGCTACGTGGGGCAGCAGTATAGGGCGGGACCGGGGGGATGTAGCGTGGCCAACGCCCCTTCACGTTGTCGCCGCTATCGTGATTTCGTGTCAGGTCATTCTTGTGTCGGCAGCAACGCTTGCCGCCGCCACGCGAGCCCAAGCGCCGCCATCCCCCAGGCGACCGTCATGAAATTGGCAAGCGAGAACATCACGTGGAAAACGCGCGCTTCGTGCAGCCAGCCGCTCAGATGGTTGAGACCCAGCAATAGCGACAGGCCGCACAGCAACACGGTCGTGCGCCATTTCAACGCCAACGACGGCTGTCGCGCGACCCAAGCGAAAAGGGCTGCGGCGAAGAGGTCGAAATAGGCGATTTCCTGTTGCCAGTGCGGTGACAGCGCCCACGTGGTGCCTGCCGCGGTCCACGCCGGAGCGATGAGATGCGCGGCGGCGGAGCACAGCGCGCCTAGCGCCCAGAGCCTTAACAGCAGATTGAACGGCCAGGGATTCATGGATTCTCCTTGGTGATGCGAGATGCATAATTGTTGTGGAGTGACAGTTTAATTAAATTAATCATTTCGGCCAATGCAGCCGGCCGTATTCAACCTGGGTTTGATAGAATAGACGGCGTCGCTTCTTTTCATCCGCCATGAGCCCAAGGTTTGGGCTTGCCGACCATTTCGATGACAACGACTCAAACAGCGCAAGGACACGCGGGCCCTGTACCTGGCTCGGCGCTGAAAATTTTTTCCTGCGTGTTTTTCACCTTCATTTGCTATCTGACCATCGGTATCCCGCTGGCGATTTTGCCGGGCTTCGTGCATGGACAGCTGGGGTACGACGCTATGCTGGCCGGGCTCGCCATTAGCACGCAGTATGTGGCGACGGTGCTGTCACGGCCCCAGGCCGGGCGGATGACCGATCTGCTGGGGCCGAAGCGCACGGTGTTATATGGTTTGGCGGCTTGCGCCGGTAGCGGGGTGGCGACCGTGGTCTGTGCGAATCTGACGGCGACGCCATCGTGGGCGTTCGGCGTTTTGGTCGCCGGCCGTCTGTCGCTGGGCATCGGCGAGAGTATGGTGGCCACCGGCGCCATCATGTGGGGCATTGGCCGCGTGGGCGCCGCCCAGACCGCCCGGGTGATTTCCTGGAACGGGGTGAGCTCGTATTCGGCCATCGCGCTGGGGGCGCCGCTGGGCGTCGTGCTGACGCAGTATGGCGGGCTGATGGCGACGGGCATTCTGGTCGCCGTCATCTCGCTGTTGTCGATAATTCTCGCTTGGCGTTTGAGCCCCGTCGCCACTGTCACCGGCAAACGCCTGCCCTTCACCCGGGTTCTGCGCCACGTGACGCCCTATGGCGTCGGGCTGGCGCTGGGGGGGACGGGGTTTGGCGTTATCGCGACCTTCATCACGCTGTTCTTTGCCCACGAACATTGGGCGGGCGCGGCCGGCACCCTGACGTTATTCGGCTTGTGCTTCATCGGCGTGCGCTTGCTGTTGCCCAACGCCATCAACCGTTTCGGCGGTTTTCGCGTGGCGATCGCGTCGTTCTTGGTGGAGTCGGTCGGCTTGGCGATATTGTTCCTGTCGTCGGGTGAGCCGATGGCCTATGCCGGCGCCGCGCTGGCCGGCGCGGGGTTCTCGCTGGTGTTTCCGGCGCTGGCGGTCGAGGCGGTGCGTGCCGTGCCGTCGCAAAACCGCGGCACGGCGCTGGGCGCCTACTCCGTCTTTATCGATTTTTCCTTGGGCATCACCGGTCCGCTGGCGGGGGCGATCGTCAATGGCTACGGTTACCGGGGCATGTTTCTGGCCTCATGCGGCGGCGTCTTGTGCGCGCTGTTGCTGTCGCTGTGGCTGTCCGCCAGACGCCAGCCGGCGGCGTAACCCCGGTGGTCATGCGTCAGCGCCAGCCATTGGCTTGGCGCACATTCCTTGACACATTTCTTGTTGGCCTCGGCGCATGCCGCCGGTAAATTGGACGGCTAACTCTTCTGTCGGATGAAAGATAAAGGGGCGTTCACTTGCTGTACGGCGAAAGTGCCATTAAAGGGCTTCTGCGTAATACTTTCCGTTCGCTTGGCGAGTTCAATTACCGGTTATGGGCGATGGGCGCGCTGATCTCGAACATCGGCACCTGGATGCAGCGCACCGCGCAAGACTGGCTGGTGCTGATCGATCTGACGCACCGCAACGCCACGGCGGTTGGCATCGTCATGTCATTGCAGTTCGGTCCGCAGATGATATTGACGCCGCTGGCGGGCCGCGTGGCCGACCAATTCGACCGGCGCAAGGTGCTGATGACCACGCAGGCTGTGCAGGGCCTGCTGGCGCTGGGGTTGGGGCTGCTGTCGGTTTTGGGCTTGATCCGCCTATGGGAGGTGTATCTGTTCGCCGGCATGCTGGGCTGCGTGACGTCTTTTGATGGCCCCGCCCGGCACAGCTTCGTCTCGGAGCTTGCCAGCGAGCAATATCTGTCCAATGCGGTGGCGCTCAATTCGCTGTCCTTCAATGCCGCGCGGCTGATCGGCCCGGCCATCGCCGGTTTGATGATTGCCGCGGTCGGCACCGGTTGGGTGTTCCTTATCAACGCGGTGTCATTCATCGCCGTGCTGGTGTCGTTGTTCTACCTGCGCGTGCAATGGCTGTACCGCAAGCCGTCCGGCCGCCACGCCGAGGGGCGGTTCAGCGACGGGCTGCGCTACCTGGCGCATCGCCCCGATCTGTTGGCGATTTTGGCCATGGTGTTTCTATTCAGCTCCTTCGGGCTGAATTTCCCCATTTATATTTCCACCATGTCGGTCATGGTGTTTCACGGCGACGCCAAGCAGTACGGCTTTCTGACGTCGGTGATGGCGGTCGGCTCGGTGATCGGCGCGTTTTTGGCGGCGGGGCGCAAGGAGCCGCGCATCACCTTGCTGGTCGGCGGCGCGGCGGTGTTCGGCGCGACGCTGATGTTGGCCAGCGCCTTGCCATTCTACGGACTGTTTGTCCTGGCACTGATCACGGTGGGAATTTGCGCACAGACCTTCATCACCGCGGCTAATAGCGCCGTGCAACTGGCAACCGCGCCCGATATGCGCGGGCGCGTGATGGCGATCTATCTGGCCATTCTTCTCGGCGGCACGCCGTTGGGCGCGCCGTTTGCCGGCTGGGTGGCCGATACCTTCGGCGCGCGCAGCGGACTCTTGGTCGGCGCCACCGCCGGCGTGACGGCGACGCTGATCGGCGTGCGCTATCTGCGCCGCCACCGCGGTCTGCGTCTGTGTTGGGTCGATGGCCGGCCGCAATGGATTCTGCAGCCAGCGGCGCCGGGTACCGCGGCCTGACTACCATCTGAGCATGACATTTGACGTTACACTAAACTTTTTACTCCCGCCGCCGTTGCCATGACCACTGCCGCCATTGTTTTGCTGATCGATCTACAGAACGGATTTGCCCACGACGGCCTGACAGCCGAACAAGGCGGTAGCCTCTATGTACCGGGGGGCGAGCAGGTCGGCAGGGTCGCCGCCGGCCTGGTGCGCGATGCCCATGACACCGTGTTCGTGCTTAGTCAGGATTTTCATCCTGCCGACCATATCAGTTTTGCCGCGAATCACGGCGTTGAACCCTTTTCCACCATCAAGCTCAGCGCGGACGCGCAAGGTGTGTATCGCGTCGATGTCGGCGGCACATTGGCGCAAACCGCTTGGCCAGACCATTGCAAGCAGGGCACGGAGAGTGCCCAGCTGGTCGACGAACTGTTGGCCGAGCTGCCTGCCGATCTGAGCGCTAATCTTGCGAGCGCCGAGCCGGTGCTGTTCGCGCGCGACGGTCGCGGCAATGCGTTTTACGTGGTGCGCAAGGGTACGCGGCGCGACCTCGACAGTTATGGCATCGCCACGGAAAACGACGGCGTGAGCACCACGCGCGCCCCGGCGGTGTTTGCGGCGATTGCCGAGACGTGGCGGCAAGCTGGCGTGACCGATGCGCGGATCGCCATCGGCGGGCTCGCGACCAATTTTTGCGTCGAATTCTCCCACGACGACATCTATCGCTACCTGGTGCCGGCATTGCAAGCGCGCGGAATCGGCGCGCAGGTTTTTTTCCTGGCGGACATCAGCGCCGGCATCGCGGTATCGGCCGACGATGGCGCATGGCCGGATCTTGCCGCGGCGACCGACCGCATGGCGCAAAAAGGGACGCGGATCAGCCGTGTCGCGGACTGGTCCGCTCAGTCGCCGGCGGGCCGGTCGGCCTGACCGATTTCGCCGACCAGGCGATCGAGCGCGGCGAAGTCCTCCGCTTTGGGCACGCCGCTGGCGATCACCGGCGCGAACCACGTCACGTCGAGATTGCCCAGCAACGGCCGTAGGTTGTCCGGCATCGACGTGCCCCAGCCATACGAACCGATGATGCCGGCGCGCGTGGCCTTGGGCTTGAGCGCGTTGACCAGAAGGGCGGCGCTGGCCATGGCCGGATGAGGGCCATCCAATACCGTGGGCGATGCGAAGACCAGGGTGGAGGCCTCGACCAAGGCCGAGGCAAAGCGTCCGCTGTCGAGGTCGACCGTGTTGAACGGTTGTACTTTCCATCCTTGTTCCATCAGCCGGTCCAACAGATAGCCGACCATGTTGCGCGTGCTGTCGTACATGGAGAGATATGGAATGACGACTTCCGCCTGGGGCGTATCCCCTGCCCAGCGCCGATAGAGGTCCAGAATGAACGCCGGCCGGGCGTAAACCGGCCCGTGGCTGGGGGCGATCATGGCGATGCGCTCTGTCGCCAGCCGGTCGAGGTGCTTGGTGACGTGCTTGCGGTAGGGCATCATGATCTCGGCGTAGTACATGCGCGCCGCGCGTTCGACGCGCGCTTCGTCGTCGGCGAACAAATCCGATGTGGCGAGGTGGGCGCCCATAAAATCGCAGCTGAATAGAATGTTGTCCGGTTCGAGCAAGGTGGCGGTGCTGTCCGGCCAATGCACCCAAGGTATCCACATGAAGCGCAGCGATTGGTCGCCCAGCGACAGCGTGTGGTTGTCCTGAATCAGACCGAACATCTCCTTCGGCAAATCGAGACTGGCGGCGAGCAGGCTGCGGCACTTGGCGTTGGCCAGCACTTTGGCCTCGGGGTACGCGGCCAGCACCGCCGGAATCGCGCCGGCGTGATCGAGCTCGGCATGGTTGCTGACGATGTAGTCCAAGCGCGCGAGCCCAAGGCTTTTCAGCGCCTGGACGAAATCGGCCGCCATCGACGGATGCACGGTATCGATCAGCGCGGTGCGCTCGCTGCCCCTGACCAAGTAAGCGTTGTAGCTGGTGCCCTCGGGCAACGGCACCAATTCGTCGAATAGCTTGCGATCCCAATCCTGCGCAACGAACGCGTACACGTTCGGCGCCAATTCCCTGACGATCATGATGTTCCCCCGCGGATGGTCTGCATGGCTGTCGCCTGCACTATCGATCCGGCCTTGGCGGGGGTGCAATCCGAGCTCGCCATTTCGAGGGCGACTGTCCTATTTAGGGACAACGGCTGCGGGGGGAGGTTATGGGATGGGAAGATATCGTTGCCGAGTGTTGTTGTAAAACTACATGGCGTTGGCGATTCGTCGGGCGGTTGACGGCGATCAAATGGCCCTGGCCAGAGATGACTGTGTAAATGCAGCAACAATTGTTGACTACATTAGTCCCTTGTTCTGTATGCATTTTTACAACAATGCCGTTAACGCGCAGATGAGTGTCGCTTTTTTGTAACAATACAAAAATTACAAAAATTTTAAATATCAAACACTTAAGTATTTTTACGCAGTGCAACAAAATCGGCGTGTCAACAACTTTGCCACATTATTTGCTGTAGTTTTGCAACAACAACCCCGACGGCACATAAGATTCGCTCAACCACCAACACAGGGAGGTGGTTATGGTCGCCGCGTGTGGCAATGCCATGCGCGGCCCACATAACTAATGCAGGAGGGGATCACAATGAAACTCAAGCAAATCACTCTGGCCGTTTTGGCCACCGTCGCAGTCGGTGCTTCCGCTGCCGCTATGGCCGATGATGCCGGTGTTACCATCTACGGCTTCATGCGCGCTGGCGTGGTGAACTTCAACGGCAACGCCAACCAAGTTTGGGGTTACAGCTCGGCTCCCGCCCATGCTTCTACCACCAACGTTGCCGGCCGTTCTGAATTGAACTTCAAGGGCTCCGAAAACCTGGGCAACGGCCTGAGCTCGGTATGGCAAGTGTCCAACCGTTTTGCCACCACCGGTAACGGCTACGACGACCAAGACGGCAACTTCAACGGCCGTGGCTTTGCCACCAACGACAGCTTCGTTGGCCTGAAGAGCGACACCTGGGGCCGTCTGGTCATGGGTACCAACTACGGCAACTTCGAAGACGGTAAGTACGACAACTCCTTCGTGGTCGGCCCGGACCAAATCCAAGGCTGGTTCGGCAACATCGAAGGCCACAACATGGTCCGTTACGACCTGCCGACCTTCGCCGGTATCAACTCGTCCATTCAGTACGCTACCGGTGAAAACGCAGGCTCTGTTAGTGGTACGCAAGCTTCGCAGCACAACACCACCCTGGACGTGAATTACGACAACGGCTTCTGGGGCTTGTCGGGCGCGTACACCGTGGCCAACAACCAGTTCGTCGGCGGTGCCAACGGCTATGGCCGCACCGCTGGCTGGGCGACCAACAGCGCCGCTATGGGCACGCTGACCCAGGCGCACTTGACCGGCATGATCCAACCGCTGCCGTCGCTGCAATTCGCGTTCGAATGGGAACGTGACCGCATTGCTAGCGACACCGTCAACAGCACCGCGCTGTACGCCTACTACACCGTTGGCGCGGCTCAACTGGGCCTGCAAGGCGGCGTTCAGAACTACAGCGGCAGCAACAAGCCGAGCGGCCTGAGCAACGGCAAGTTCTACGATGCCTTCGTTCACTACAGCTTCAGCAAGTCGACCACCGGCTACGTTGAAGTAATGCAAAGCAAGGACGGTTATATGTCGTTGGCTAATGGTCAAACCAGCGGTAACCGTACCATGACCGACATCGGTCTGAGCAAGAGCTTCTAAGCATCTGATTGCTTGATGTAAGCAGCGCGCTACCCGCATGCTACGCGGCATGGGGGTAGCGGGCGGATATCGCGTTATCCGCGCGCTGTTTGTGGTTAAAGCCATTCCTTTCTTTGATGCTTAAGGATTCCCCTGAGCTCTGCCGCTTGTTGCTCGCAAGCGGCAGCTTTTTCTTTTAGGGATTTCCCTGTCGCGCATCACCGTACCGCCGGGCCCGCCAATGCGGCGATGCCCAGGTGGTGCAGTGTTTCTCGCACAATCAACAAGGTGGCGGCAAATGCCGGCGTCGTCGGAATGTCCATGCGCGCTGCGGGCATGCCGGCGATGGTATCGGCCAGGCGGTTGAACAGCCGCTCGATCGCCGCGCGTTGCAATACCCAGTCATCGCTGACCACGGCGCCCGCCGCGCGGGCGAGCTCGCCGATCTCGGCCTGCGCGCTCCATAGCGTGCGGTCCGCGTACATCGGGCCGTGCAGCGTCTGCAACTGATCTTCCACGTCGATAATGGCCATCTCGATGTCATAGGCGGACGGTAGCCCGGTGTCCGGCCAGCGGCCTTTCCAGCTTGCGGGACCGATCGCCAGCGTGCGCGTGTCGCCGCGGCCGGCATCGATCAAATGCATCTGCCGGTCCTCCAGCCGTAATTGAACCGGGGCGCTCACGGGGTGGGTTCCTGTAGCCAAGGGGAAATCCATTGCAGCCAATCG
>NZ_JAFAND010000113.1 GCF_019232825.1 Paludibacterium sp.
CGAGCCATCGGATGGCATCGGCCGGCGTGATGTCACTAACGCACGCGCGACCGTGCAGAGCGAGGAGGAGAAATTCATGCGGCAGACAGAGACAGCAAATCAGAACGAGCCGGCGGAGATTGAGGAGGGCGAATTCATGCTGACCGAGGAAGAGCTCGAACGCGCGCAAACGCCCGCTGCAGCGCTCAACCAACCGGCAGAGATTGAGGACGCCGCATTCATGCTGACCGAGGCGGAGTACGAACAGGCGCAAGACGCTGCCCCGCCCGGCGGCGCCGTGGATTCACGCTTGGGCGGGTCGGACTTTGCGCTGTTGCAAAGCTGGTTAGGGTCCTCAGCGAACACGAACGTCATGGGGTGACGCGGATCTGATCGTGCGGGATGCGTGTTGCGCATCGGTTGAGAACGCTTGGTGAAGGAGGTGAGGGTGGCGGGGCGCCGCCACGATGGTTGACGTTTTTAAATGGCATTTAAGAACCTCTAAAGGGGATGCTATGAGCACATTTAAACTGCTTAGAACCTATAAGCGGGATTCGGACGGTCAGACAGTATTCGTCTTCAAGGCGCCGCGCGTCGACGACGCCGATCCGGGGCAAAACAAGTTGAAGCAGGAGGGGGAAAAAGACCTCCAGTCGCAGGAGGGGATGAACGGTACCTATTGGGTCACCGCCAGGGGCGAGGTGGCGATGGTCCTCTCCCCGCCAACCGATCTGGGCGAGGGGCAAAAGGTAAAAGCCAGCCTCACGCTGTCCAGTTACGACGGCTCGGCCGTCAAGACGTTTTCGTTCACCTATGTGGGGGTGAACGATGTGGCGCAGATCCTTGCCGCGCCGATCGAGATCGACGAGCAGCACCACGCGTCGCTGACGCTGGCCAGCCAGCCGCAAGTGGTGGACGCGGACCGCGGCGAAGACCGCTTGAAGGGACAAGACTGGCGCGATGTGTCGCTTCGGCTGGACGATGACTCGATCGTGTCGGGCGTCCGATATAGGGTCGACCAAACCGGCAAGCTGGTGGTGGATACCAGCCGGATGCAGGATTTGCCGTCCGATCAGGCGGCTCATGGCAAATTGGCGGTGGAAAGCTTCGACGGCACGGCCAAACAAGAGGTGGACTTTCGCATCAAAGGCGCCGATAACCCGGCCGAGATCGAGGAGGGCGAATTCACGCTGAGCGAGACGGTGTATGAAGAGGGGCTTGCCGCGGCTAACCATGCGGCCATCATCCACGCCACCCCCATCGAATTGAACGAGGAGGATCGGCAGGTACGCATTGAGGTGGCCAACCCGCCGACCGTGGACGATGCCGATGCGGGCGAGAACCGGTTGGCGCCGTTGGCGCGGCAGGAGGTGGCGCTGCAAACCGGCGGCCGGGTGGTGACCGGGCTGTTTGCCGAGGTGGACACGTCGGGCAAGCTCTTCCTCGACAGCAGTCAGCTTGCGCAGATGAGCGCGGGCGAGGAAGCGTTGGGCACGCTTACCGTGTACAGCCTGGATGGCAGCGCGAGCCAGCAAGTGCCTATCCGTGTGGCCGGCCAGAACGCGCCGGCAAAAATTGTCGGCGCCATTTCAGCCTCGCAAAGCGATCTTCTGTCGGCGGATGGCGCGCAGCCGTCTGACGAGGCCTTCCCCGTGCCCGGCCGTATTGCCTCGTCGGAAATTCATGGCTCTGCCGCGAATGACGCACTGAACGGGACCGAGCGTCCCGATCGCATTTACGGCCATGAAGGCGACGACCGTATCGACGGCAAGGGCGGCAACGACCGTGTCAGCGGCGGTCCGGGGAGCGATGTGTTCGTGATGTCCTCCCTGCCGGATCAAGACATGGAAACCGATACCGTGCTGGATTTTCAGCTCGACATCGACCGCCTCGATCTGAGCGCGTTGCGTCAGCGCCACCCCTCGCTAAACGCGGAAGTGCTGCGCGATGACAGCAAGACGGCGCTGTTGATCCGGCAAAGCGAGGATGTCGCACCGACGCTGCAGATCGTGCTGGAAGGCGTGGCGATGCCGTCGGATCTGTCGGATCAGGAGATCGTGCAACGCCTGACCCTGGTTGCCTAAGCGTTAGGCGCGGGCGCGCGTCCCGGGGGCGCGCCCGTTTTTCTCTAGGCGGAGGTTCTCCCAAGATGATGAACGGAAGTTTTGCGTCATGAGCAACATGACGTTACGGCTCCTCGGCAAGAAAATGATGGGGAGCCAGTTGGTGCACGTATTCGCGCTGCCTACCGTCGAAGACCCCGATCCTGATGAAAATGCCCTGGTGACACACCGCGATTGGCGCGTGATGTTGTCGCTGGCAGGCGATACGCTCGGCTACTACCGTGTAACGGCCTCAGGCATTGAAATCGCTTTTACCGATGTGCCGCGTTTGGCCAAAGGGCAGGCGGCGGTAGGCGAAATAGACGTTACCAGCTGCGACGGCACCTCGGCGGCATTGAAGGTGCGCATCGGCGGCGACAATACCCCGGCGCGAATCGAGCCGTTGCAGCTGACGTTGCCCGAGCGTCTGCGCGGCAAGGACGTGCCCTTTGCGCCGCCCGCCGTCTACGACGACGACGCGGGCGAAAATCGGCTTGGCGAGCAGGACTGGACCGATTTCGCTCATGGCCGCTACCGCATCGACGACACGGGCCGGATCGTGGTGCGAGCGGATAAGCTGCCGCCTTTGGCGGCGGGGCAGGTGCTGAGTGCCCAACTGGCGGTAACGAGCGTTGACGGCAGCATCGGCTGGGTCAGCCTGCGCTTTGTCGGCGAAAACGATCCGGGACGCATGAAGCCATTCGTGCTGCGTTTTGACCACCATGAAGTTGGGCACAGCCAAAGTGTGCAGCCCGAAGTGCTGGACGCGGACCCGGGTGAAAACCGGTTGCGGGCCATGGCCCCGACAAGGGTGGGGCCGCTGAGCTACCGTGTCGACGAAAGCGGCGCCGTGACGGTGACGTTACTGGAGCCTGCCGCGCTGCAGCCAGGGGCCTTGTTGCCTTATACCTTGCCGGTGCGCACCGCCGATGGCGGCGCGGCGTATCTGCACGTCAATATCCAAGGCCCCGAGGGGTACCGGCCTCGCGCCGACAGCGGCGTGCTGCGCATTGCCGCGCGGGAGCCGCAGCCGGTCGATCTGATGCCGATTTTCGACCAGTCGGGCAGCATGGCGCACATCGATTGGGATGGCCGAGGAGGTTGGCAGCGCCCCTGCCTGTTATGGCTCAAATATGGGCAACAGCGAATGCTCGCCCATCTCGAATTGACGGGTGAGGTTCGCGTCAAGCCGATGATGTTCGATCACGGCGCTTATACCGCGTGGGGCGATCGCAACGGCTCGCCGGCACAGTTGCGCGAAACGGGCTGGGTGAGCGCGGCCGCGTTCAACGAAGAGCAACTTCAATCCGGCGTCATGAATCTCAACGTCGATTACAACGCCCCCACCAACCTTGCCTCGGTGCTGCAATCGTTGCCCGATGCCTTTGGCGCGGGATCCGGCCGCGCTGGTGCGCGCAAAATCGTGGTGCTGTATACCGATGGCGACGTATCCGGCCTGACCTCGGCGCAGATCGGCGAATTCCAGCAGCAGCTGGCGTCGCGGGGCATCACGCTGCACGTCATTCAAATCTGCGCGCCGCCGGCCAACACCGGCGTGACGCTCGACGGCAACCCCATCACGCCGGCGATGCTGCTCGACAAGCTCAGAACCGAGCAGGGCAAGTCGATCCGAGTGGCGGATGGGCAATGGCTGGCGCCGCTATTGATTGGCGCGAGCCAGGCCTATCAGGCGGAAGGTTCTCTCGGATCGGTCGGCAGGCCGGGCGGCTACGTGAGCCAATTATCCATCGCGGGCGACACGTGGCGTTTCAATGGCCATAGGTTCATCGACGGCAATATGTCGAAGGCGCATTACGACCCGGGCCGAGGCAATCTGACTCTCGACACGGGAGCCTTGCTCGTCACCGTGAATATGTTCACGGCGGACTATACCGTCACGCAGCAATACCGATCGGAAACGCATCAGCAGCCCTTGTTCTTCTCGTTGAAAGGCCCTGATGGCGCCGAATCCCACGGCACCGTGACCATCGCCTTGTCGCCCGACATGCCGTTGGTCGCGCCGAAGGGCTGGCCGATCAACGCGGGGCCTGCCCGCGCGGCCATCGTCTGGACCGGGAGCGACGACGATGATCATTTCGTCGGTTCGCCGGGCGATGACACATTGTACGGCCATGGCGGCCGGGACTTGCTCTTTGGCGGCCTGGGCGAGGACCAATTGTATGGCGGGGGCGGCAATGACGAGCTGTATGGCGGTCAAGGCAACGACGCGCTGTATGGGGGTGACGGCAATGACGTGTTGTACGGCGATTGGGGGCACGACACGTTGCGTGGTGGCGCGGGCAACGATTATTTGTTTGGCGGCCCGGACAATGACTGGTTGGATGGCGGCGAAGGCGACGACGTGCTCGTTGGCGGCATGGGCAACGATCGGCTTTTCGGCGGCGCGGGCCGAGACCAGTTCAAGTGGCATGCCCGGTTGCCGGAGATGATTGAGGGCCTGTCGGACACGCCTGAAATCGATCGCGTGATGGACTTCGAGCAGGGGCAAGATCAGCTCGACCTGAGCATGCTGTACCGCTATCACCCGGAAATGAAACTGATGCTAAGGCCCTTGATCGATGACAACAAGCCCAGCACGGCGCTCGAATTTAGCATCGCGGATAAGGCGCCGCCATCGCTGCAGATCGTGTTGGTCGGCCATACCGTGTCCGACATGGAAACGCTTCGCGCTTATCTCAGCGATGGCACCTCTGAACGAATGGCCTTTTGACCGCTTTACCGCCGGCAAGACGGCGTCTCGTTTTGGCGTAGGACAATACGGAAGTGAGCGGGGGCCGAGTTGGGGGGTGTTTCGCCCGCCTGAAGGGTGTTTTATGGTCGAAAGCGTTTCATCAAGCCTGATTGGAATGTGAACATGATGTTAAGAGCACGAACTTTCCCCATCCCGCTTTGGCTCGCGCTGTGCGCTCAGCCGACGCTGGCCGCGCTGTCGTTGCCGGAGGTGGCGGCCAGCGCCGTGGCGCAGAGCCCCGAGGTGCGCATCAAAATGCATCAGTATCTCGGCGCCGAGGCCGATTACCGGGCGGCGCGCGCCCGTTTCTTTCCCGAGGTGGACCTCGGCCATACCAGCGGGCGGACGGTCAGCGATGCCGACGCCTATGGCAATACGTTCCGACGTACGGCCGACTCGCGGGCGTGGTCGCTGAGCATGACGCAGAGTCTGTTTCATGGTTTCCAGACGCTTTATGAGACGCGGCGGCAGGATCATGCCAAAAGCGCGCAATACTTCCAACTGCTAGACGTCAGCCAGCAGCAGGCCTTGGAAGCGGCGCGGGCTTTTCTCGATGTCTCGCGCCATCGGGCATTGCTGGTTGCGGCGCGGCAGAGCCATGACAGCCATCAACGCATTTATCAGAAAATCCACAGCAAAGCGCGCCCGCAGAATGGTGTGGCGGTGGCCGCCGGGGTCGATTTGGAACAGGCGGCGGGGCGCTTGGCGCTGGCGGACGCCAATATGTTGACTGCGGAAGCGAATCTGGCCGATGTGTCCGCCCGTTATGCCCGCCTGGTCGGCACGGCGCCGCCCGGCGATCTGGCGCGCTTCACGCCGCCTTCGCCGCCGCCAGCACGGGCGATGACGGTCGACGCCACGCCGGCGGTGCTGGCCACGCGCGCCGCGGTCAGCGCGGCGCGGCAGCAGGTTCAGGCACGGCGCGGCGCGTTTCTGCCGCGGCTGGATGCGCGTGCGCGGCAGGAGTGGGGCAGCATGCCGTCAGGGGGCCTGGGGGTGGGCGCGCCCGTGCGTGTGCGACAGACGGTGGAGCTGATCGGCGTGCTGAATCTGTCGCGTGGCGGCGCCGACAAAGCGCGGCTCGCGCGCGCGGCCGAAGAGCTGAATGCCGCGCGCGCGCAGCAGGACAAGGTCTGCCGCGAAGCGCGCCAGCAGTGGGTGATGGCGCAAAACGAATGGGAAAAATTGCAGCGCAAGATCGGTTTCCTGCAGCAGCACGCCTTGGCCAGCGAAAAAGTGCGCGATGCCTATTGGGCCCAGTTCGAGATCAGCCGGCGCACACTGTTGGATGTGCTGGACAGCGAGAATGAGTTTTTCCGCTCGCGCTCGGCGTTGATCGACGGCGAGGCGGACTTGGCGCTGGCCGGTCTGCGCACGCAGGCCGCCAGCGGCACCTTGCTCGATGCGCTGGGGATTGCCCCGGCCTTGCCGGCGCCTGCCGTGGCGCAGGCCGACGCCGAGGACGCGCCCTGCGTCGCGCGCGACGGCGCGGTCGATAACCATGGCTGATAAATGGTTTTAAAAACAGATGCTTATTGTCGGTTGCATCAAGCCGCCGGCTTGACGGCGGACGGCCTGGGCGCGCATAATGCGCCGCGTCTGGAACAGGCTCCCATAGGGGGCCTGTCGTCTTTTCTCGCGGCTTGCCGCTCCGAACCGACCGAATAGCGATGAAATCTCCCGAACTGCTTTTGCCCGCGGGCACCCTGGATAAAATGCGCGCCGCCTATGATTACGGCGCCGATGCCGTCTATGCCGGCCAGCCGCGGTATTCGCTGCGCGCGCGCAACAACGACTTCAAGCTGGAAGAGCTGCGCCAGGGCATCGAGGAAGCGCACGCGCGCGGCAAGCAGTTCTACGTCGCCTCCAATATCCTGCCGCACAACGCCAAGATCAAAACCTACCTGGCCGATATGGAACCCGTCATCGCCATGCGCCCCGACGCGCTGATCATGGCGGACCCCGGCCTCATCATGATGGTGCGCGAGCGCTGGCCCGAGATGCCGGTGCATCTGTCGGTGCAGGCCAATACCGTCAATTACATGGGGGTGAAGTTTTGGCAGAAACTGGGTCTGACCCGCATCATCCTGTCGCGTGAATTGTCGCTGGATGAAATCGCCGAGATCCGTCAGGAATGCCCGGATATGGAGATCGAGGTGTTCGTGCACGGCGCGCTGTGCATCGCCTATTCCGGCCGTTGTCTGCTGTCGGGCTATTTCAATCGCCGCGATCCGAACCAGGGCACTTGCACCAACGCCTGCCGCTGGGACTACAAGGTGCACGACACGCAAGCGGACGATGCCGGCGACGTTGCACGCATCGACTTCGATTTCCGCCGCGAGCAGGAAGAAGCGGATAAGCAGTTCGCCGCCTGCGGCGGCGCCGAGCGGCACCCGCTGGCCGATAAGACCTATTTGATCGAGGAGGCGAGCCGGCCGGGCGAACTGATGCCGATCGTCGAGGATGAGCACGGCACCTACATCATGAATTCGCGCGATCTGCGCGCAGTCGAGCACGTCGCGCGTCTGGCCGAGATCGGTATCGACTCGTTGAAGATCGAGGGGCGCACCAAGTCGCTGTATTACGTGGCGCGCGTGGCGCAGGTTTACCGGCGCGCCATCGACGACGCCGTGGCCGGCCGGCCGTTCGATCCCGCCTTGCTGTCCGAGCTGGAGGGTTTGGCCAACCGCGGTTATACCGATGGCTTCCTCGAACGCCACCATACGCACGAGTATCAGAACTACCTGACCGGCCATTCGCAGGCACATCGCAGCCAATACGTCGGCGAGGTGCTGGAGGTGGATGCGGCGGGCTGGGCGCTGGTCGACGTCAAGAATCGCTTTGCCGTGGGCGACCGTCTGGAAATCATTCACCCGCGCGGCAACCGCGTGCTGCAACTGCTGGAGATGACGCGCAATGGCGAGGCGTGCCTAGTGGCGCCAGGCAACGGCGTGCAAGTGCGTATTCCCGACATGGCGGGCATGGATAAGGCGCTGATCGCCCGTTTCCTGTAAGCCGCGTTGTCTGCCCCAGGATGGTGCGTTTCCCGTTTGGGGGCGCACCATTTTTGTTTTTTGGGCCGTTTGGGCGATGCCTTGGTCCATCGCTTGCCAAGAATGCGATCCCCCTGGGGGATCGACACTGTTGCAGGATTTCCACCTACCCCCGCCTACACGTCATGAGCGGTTTTTGCTGCCATGACACTGGGGTGAATTAAGAAAAAAAGCATATCAGCGAATAGTAATACCTTTTCCCCTCGTGCTTTTCCCATTGATCTTCCTGGTTGTTTCTCGCGATGGTGCCACGTTGGCGCGTTTCTCGGCGCCGGATTCGTCGCGGCGTCGATGTAGCGTTTTCTATGCATGTTGCATTGCGGGATGAATATTTATTGCCTCCTTACCAAATAATGATTAAAAAGTAGTGACAGAGATCAAGTTTTGTGTGGATTTGTTAAACACTCAACGAGGTCGATAGCTAAAAAAAGAGAATAAACAACAGGCGTGGAACCACCGCGCCACATTCCTTCCGCTCTGCATCTCGCTTTTGGATGACGTGTTTCGCCCCATCCTGGGGCATGGCCAGGTTTGGTCTGCTGTATCGACGTTGCGTTGCCAGAGTGTGCATGTTTCTTGCTTTAATGCACATGTGGTATGCCAATGTGCTTGAGCGGCCCCCGCGGGCCGATCGGCTGGCGCCCATGGCGTTCTTGGGGCCCCCTACCGGATCTCGCCGGTGAGGGTGTGATGCTGTATGGAGATACTTAGGGAACCGTTATGAAACACAAATTCGCCGCAAAACTGCTGTGTTCGCTGGCGCTGACGGCGGCGGCCATGAGCGCTTCGGCTGCGGATACGCAGCTGAACGTTTACAACTGGTCGGATTACATCGCCAAGAGCACGATTCCGGGCTTTGAGCAAAAGACCGGCATCAAGGTGAAATACGACGTCTACGACAGCGACGACACGCTGCAGGCCAAGATGCTCACCGGCAACTCCGGTTACGACATCGTAGTGCCCACCTCCAATTACATGGCCAAGCAAATCGAGGCCGGTATCTATCTCAAGCTCGACAAGTCAAAACTCCCCAACCTGAAAAACCTCGATCCGGCGCTGATGGCGCAAGTGGCGCAGGCCGACCCGGGCAACAACCACGGCGTGCCCTGGGCATGGGGCACGGACGGCTTGGGCTACAACGTGACCAAGGTTCAGGCATTGTTGGGCAAGGACGCGCCGCTCGACAGCTGGGACATCCTGTTCGACCCGAAATACGTCTCCAAACTCAAGGGCTGCGGCGTATCGGTGCTCGACCAGGCCAACGACGTGTTCGCCGTGGCGCTGCACTATTTGGGCAAGGATCCGAATAGCCACAACCCGGCCGATCAGCAGGCCGCCTTCCAGTTGTTGAAGAAAATCCGTCCGTACATCACCCAGTTCAATTCGTCGGGCTATATCAACGACCTGGCCAACGGCGACATCTGCTTTGCGCTCGGCTGGTCGGGCGACGTCAATATCGCCAAGCGCCGCGCCGCCGAGGCCGGCAAGTCGTACAAGATCGAGTACATGATTCCGAAGTCCGGCGCGCCCTTGTGGTTCGACATGATGGTGATCCCGAAGGACGCGGCGCATAGCCAGGCCTCGCTTGAGTGGATCAACTACATCGAGGACCCGAAGGTGAACGCCGCCATCACCGACGAAGTGTTCTATCCGACCGCCAACCTCGAGGCGCGCAAGTACGTCAACCCGGCGATCGCCCACGATCCGACGATCTATCCGCCGCCGGCCGTGATCAAGACGCTATTCCTGCTGCGGCCGATTCCGCCGGACATTCTGCGCCTGCAGAACCGTCTGTGGACCCAACTGAAGACCGGACGTTAAGAAGCCCGGCATGGCCCGCCCGGGGGTATTCCACCCCCGGGTTTTTAAAAAGTCAGACCAGAGACAACTAGATACCATGATGAACGAACGCATGAATGGCCAGGTGGCCCAATCGGCCCAGACGGAGCGCGAGGATCTGGTCCAGATCATCGATGTGGTCAAGAACTTTGGCGAGCATGTAGCCCTTAACCAAGTGAGCCTGACGGTCAAGAAGAAAGAGCTGTTCGCGCTGTTGGGCAGCTCCGGCTGCGGCAAGTCGACCTTACTGCGCATCTTGGCCGGTTTCGAAACCGCCACGTCCGGCAAGGTGCTGGTCGATGGCGAGGACTTGAGCCGCATTCCCCCGTACCGCCGTCCCGTCAACATGATGTTCCAGTCTTACGCGCTGTTCCCGCACATGTCGGTGCAGGACAACGTCGCCTTCGGCCTGAAGCAGGAAGGGGTGCCGAAGAATGAAATTCAGGAGCGCGTCGACGACGTGCTCGAACTCGTACAAATGCGCAAATTCGCCCGCCGCAAGCCGCACCAGCTCTCCGGCGGCCAGCAGCAGCGCGTGGCGCTGGCGCGCAGTCTGGTCAAGCGGCCGAAGCTGTTGTTGCTCGACGAGCCGATGTCGGCGCTGGACAAGAAGATCCGCCAGAAAACCCAGCTGGAACTCGTCAACATCATCGACAAGGTCGACGTCACCTGCATCATGGTGACGCACGATCAGGAAGAGGCGATGACCATGGCCACGCGCCTGGCGGTGATGAGCGAAGGCGAGATTCTGCAGGTCGGCACGCCGAACCAGGTGTACGAATACCCCAACTGTCGTTTCACCGCCGAGTTCATCGGCTCGACCAACCTGTTCGAGGGCGTGGTGGTGGAAGACGAGCCGGATCACGTGTTCGTCGAGTCGCCCGATCTCGACGCGCGGTTGTACATCAACCACGGCATTACCGGTCCGCTGGGCATGCCCGTGGCGGTGTCGATCCGTCCGGAGCGGGTGCGCGTCTCGCGCGAGAAGCCGGAGCAGAAGTACAACTACGCCCGCGGCGTGGTCAAGGATCTGGCCTATATGGGCAGCTACACGCTCTATCACGTGCAGTTGGAAAACGGCAAGGTGATCGTGGCCAACCTGTCGAGCCTGGTGCTGTCGAGCGACGATGCGCCGAGCTATGACGACGAGGTGTGGGCGAGCTGGAATGAATCGAGCCAGGTGGTGCTGACATCATGAAACTGATCAAACTGCTCTCGCGCTACGTGCCCTCGGGACGCACCGGTGTCATCGCGTTTCCGTTCCTGTTCCTGTTCCTGTTCTTTTTCGTGCCGTTCATCCTGGTCATCGGCATCAGCTTCTCGCAGCAACAGATGGGGATTCCGCCTTACTCCCCGCTGACGCATCTGCAGGACGGCGTGCTCAACATCGCGCTCAACCTGGGACACTACCAGTTCCTGATGAACGACGATCTGTATATCGCCACCTATATCAGCTCGCTGCAGATGGCGCTGGTTTCGACCCTGCTGTGTCTGTTGATCGGCTATCCGATCGCGTACTACATCGCGCGCTCGGACCCCTCCACGCGCAACACGCTGATGATGCTGGTGATGCTGCCGTTCTGGACCTCGTTTTTGATCCGGGTGTATGCCTGGGTGGCGATTCTCAAGAACGACGGTCTGCTCAACCACTTTCTGATCTGGCTCGGGCTGATCCACGATCCGCTCCGGCTCTACCACACCAACTGGGGCGTCTATATCGGCATGGTGTATTCCTATCTGCCGTTCATGATCATGCCGTTGTATGCGCACCTGGTGAAGATGGACCTCACCTTGCTCGAGGCCGCCTACGATCTGGGCGCCAAACCGTGGAAAGCGTTCTTCCAGGTGACGCTGCCGTTGTCCAAGAACGGCATCATCGCCGGTAGCCTGCTGGTGTTCATTCCGGCGGTGGGGGAGTACGTGATCCCGGAACTGTTGGGCGGCGCCGACACGCTGATGATCGGCCGCGTGATGTGGAACGAGTTCTTCGACAACATCGACTGGCCGATGGCCTCCGCCGTCACCTGCGCCATGGTGATACTGCTGTTGGTGCCGATGGCGTTGTTCCAGCACTACCAGAACAAGGAATTGGAGGAGTCCTGACATGATCAAACCCAACAAGACCCTCTCCGCCACCGTGCTGGGACTGGGATATCTGTTTCTATACCTGCCGATCGTGCTGTTGGTGATCTATTCGTTCAACGAGTCGAAGCTCGTGACCGTCTGGTCGGGGTTTTCCACCAAATGGTACGCGGCGCTGCTCGACGACGACGAGCTGATCACCGCCGCCTGGCTCAGCATCCGCATCGCGCTGTTGACCGCCACCGCCTCGGTCGTGGTCGGCACGATCGCGGGCTTCGTGTTGGCGCGCTTCGGCCGCTTCCGCCTGTTCACGCTGTTCACCGCGATGATCAACGCGCCCTTGGTGATGCCGGAAGTGATCATCGGTATTTCCATGCTGCTGTTGTTCGTGCAGATGGGGCAGTTCCTCGGCTGGCCCGAGGGGCGTGGCTTGGTGACCATCTGGATCGGCCACACCACGCTGTGCGTGTCCTACGTGGCCATCATCGTGCAGTCGCGCGTCAAGGAATTGGACATGTCGCTGGAAGAGGCCGCCATGGACCTGGGCGCGACGCCGGGCAAGATCTTCTTCGCCATCACGCTGCCGCTGATCTCGCAGGCGCTGGTGTCCGGCTGGCTGTTGTCGTTCACCCTGTCGCTCGACGATCTGGTGTTGACCGCCTTCCTGTCCGGGCCGGGCTCGACCACGTTGCCGATGGTGGTGTTCTCGCGGGTGCGCCTGGGCTTGAACCCGGAAATGAATGCCTTGGCGACGCTCTTCATCACGTCGGTCACCATCGGCGTGCTGGGCGTCAATTGGTATATGCGTGCTCAGGAGCGCAAGTTGGCGCGCGAGATCCGGCTGGCTTTTGCCGAATCCGCCGCTTGATTAAAGCAATAAAACTAAAACGTCGTCATACAAGGGAGATTGTCGCATGAAGAAACTCGTGATCAGTGCGCTGATCGCCAGCTTGCCGGGCATGGCGCTGGCCGACAGCACCAGCGAGCAGATCGCCCAGCTCAAGGCGCAGCTGTCGGCGATGCAGGCCAAGATGGATGCGTTGGAAAAGCAGCTGGATGCGCAACAGCAAAACGGCATGTCGGCCGATGATGCGGCCGACGTGAAGGAGAAGGTGTCCAAACAGGAGCTAGTGGTCGACCAGTTGCAGAAGACCGTCAACGAGGGGCCGCTCGCCGGCCTGTCGGTGACCGGCTATCTGGACCCGACCTTCATCTTCAACAAGGACAGCAACTCGTCCTCGTTCGAGTTCGCCAACCGCACCAGCAACTACAACTACGACAACAGCACCATCGGCGATGTCTACTTGGATATCAAGAAGACCTTCGGCCAAGGGCCGACCGCGCCGTCGGCCGAAGTGGTGATCATGCCGAGCCGCGGCGCGGGCACGACGTTGCTGTATAGCGAGAAGGGCCAGGACAACAGCATCCTCAACTCGGCGCAGATCAACTTCCCGCTCAATGATCAGTACGCGATCATTGCCGGCTTGATCCCGGGCTTTGGCGGTTATGACGTGACGCAGTCGAACCAGATGTACACCATCACCCATAACTTGCTGTACGACTTCTCCGATCCGGGCACCTTCGCCGGCGCCGGCTTCACCTGGAGCCACGGCGACTGGGCGACCAAGCTGATCGTCGGCAACGAGCAGAACCATACCCGCGGCAACGTGGTGTCCAACGGCAACGGCACGTCGTCGAACAACACGCCGTCGGTGATGGGCCGCGTCGACTATACCTACTCGTCCGCCATCGACCTGGGCGGCTCGCTGACCGTCGGCCGTCAGACTTTGCCGACCGCGCCCAATAACCAGACCGCCAATGCCTGTGCCGCAGGCACCTACGGCTATCAGTGCTCGTCCTCGAGCCCGTATAGCGGCTATGCCTACGGCGAGGCCGACGCCACCTACAACCTCAACAACGAGACCGTGCTCAATGCCGAATTGTCTTACGGCAAGCAACAGAAGGCCGCGTTCAACGGCGGCGACGCCGCTTGGTACGGCGCCTCGCTGCAGGGGTTCCAGAAGTGGGATAGCGATAGCTTCGGCAAGATGGGCGCCACGCTGCGTTACGACTACCTGAACGACAGCAAGAACGGCGGTGGCGGCGGCGGCATCGGCTTGAACGCGACCGCCCAATCCGGCAACGACCCGAACAACGGCTGGGGTGTTGACCCGGCCTGCCTCGCCGCCAACGGCGGCGTGCCGGGCAACGTCTGCAAGGGCGCGGTACGCCAGGCGATTACGGCGGACCTGCTGTTCTTCCCGACCGACCAGCTGACGCTGAAGTTCGAGGCGCGTTACGACAAGGCCAACCAAAGCGTGTTCCTGCGTAACGACGGCAGCTACAGCAACTACAACACGGTGCTGGGCGCGCAGATGGTGTACAGCTTCTAACGCTTGCGCAGGTGTCGATCAGCTGGCCCCGCCTTTGCGGGGCCGGTTTTTTTTAGTGTGCCATGCGCAGTCCGAAACTCACATCCACGATGACTTGGCATGTTCCGGCGTGTAACTGGTCTGCTCGCAACACGCGACGGAAATGCAATTAAGACGAAGGGCGTACGAAATTGCCAGTGGGCTGATGGATTTTTTCAAGGACAAAATTTCATATGCTACCCCCAGAATAACCTCAAGAATAAGAATGGGACCCGTTAAAAAGAGGGTGACATTGTCTTTGGCATCCATGGTGTCGTAGCGGTAATTGCTGAGTCGGTAAAGATAGTGACTCTGTGGAATGTTGTCGTTTGGCCCAAGGTCGAATTTGTTTTTAAAAATGAATTTATAGCGGCGCCGTATTTCTCGCAGGATGATCATAACCAGCCTTGCGTTTTTCGTGGCGGCCAATAGGTTGTTGTTATATTCATAGAATGTTTCCAATGCCGCCAAGGAAATTAAGTCCTTGTGCGCGCCAATTTTCGGCGCAGGCAATGCCGGGCCGTTCCATTGGGAGGCACGGTCGATAATGTGCGGCACAATGCTGGCGTCTTGTTCGTTGAGGTATCGTTCGTGCAACGATAGATCGGCATTGCTGCTCGCGTCCCTGTTTTTGAGCTGTCGCCGGCGTCGCAGAAAGTACTCGGAGCGCACCAGGTTTTGTATGTTGTAATCGGCACGCTCGGATAATGGTCCATAGATAGCGATGAGCGAAGGCAATGTATCGACATCGATATACACGCCGCCATGTTGATACAGTATTAGCAGTCTAAGGATGTCCGCGGCGGCGGCTGCGTTTCCGCGCAGCGTCAATTCCAAATAGTAAATATCGTAGAAAAACGGATCAAAAAATACGCTGGTATCGTCGCGGATGTCGATGAAGCTGTATTTCGTCTTCAGAACGGAAATATGCTGCCGCGCTTGTGTCAGCGATCTCTGAAGCTTGGATGACACGGATGGCGCGCGTTGGTGCGTTGCCAAAATGAGTGCCTCGTCAAATGAGTGTCCAACACGAACCCAATCATCCATGGTGTTTTTGAATGTTGTTTGCCATTCTATGATGCGTTCCATCGGTGTTTCATTTGTTACGCCATAGAGCAACTTGAATGTACTGGTATAAAAATTGAACAGTAAGAAATGACTGTCGTAGTAAATGGTGACGCGGCCATTTATGCCGATAGCCTCTCGCCATATGTCGATATATTCCAATGCGACCAATTTTATGCTGCCAATCCAAATGAAGAAATAGTCATTCAATGCTTGAAAGTTTGTAGGTTGAAAGTCATATTTGCTATTGTATTTTCTTATGATGATTGCAATCTTGTGTTCTTTTTCAGCCAAGATTAATGCATCAAATTTTTTTGCAAAACGTGCCACGATCAATTTTTGATCATTTATACCCATCGTTGTCGTCACTCCAGTGTCAGCATGTATGTAGCTTCTGAAAAAAATTCTTCTGCCGGCAAGTGCATCCTTCGCGAAGGCGTATCCCGTTCTGTAGGGCGCAATCGCCGCGCAACGCGCGGCATTGCGCCGAACGCCTGACGACAGCATCTAGTTTTAATTCATAGGGGGCGATTGTTGGCTTCGCCTGATTGTCGCCATTGCTTACACCATATAGCTCATCACAACCATGCTTTTTAAAAAACTCAATGCAGCGTTCATTGGTGTGGTGGGTTAAATCGTGGGTGTCATAATTTTTATGAGGTAAGTGATATGGCATTCATCTGTTTTAATTAATTTTTCTCTTGTAAAGCATAGTTATTGTGGTTGAACTTAATAGCATGGAAAATATCAGATGGTGGTGCCATCTGTTATTGATGGTATGTTTTAATTGTGATTGTTATTCAAGTCTATTGTGAGAGGTGAATAAAACATGAAGCAAGTGACATGCAGTCAAGTTCGGGTTGTTTCTGAAGAAGATTTGAAGCATATCTATGGTGGTGGAATTGAGCCGGGGAGCACTGCCGATAAAGTAAAAAATGGATTTATGGCGGGATATAGTGGCAGCAGGGGTTGCTATGCTAGGGCTCAGGACGTCATGCAAGGAAGAAATATGGGGCGTGGAGGGCGTAGGAAGAACTAATCGGAGTTATAACTGAGCTTGTTGAAGGCGGCGCCTGTACGAAATTTTGCACAGGCGCCGTTTGTTTGGTGTTATTGACTTAATGTTCAATGAATGAGAGCGCGATTGGCACGCTTCGTGCTGTGGTGCTGCGTCATCGAACAGGGAATGCGACGATGTGCACATCCAGCTTATTGAGCAGAAGGCTGGGCGGCGAGGAACACGTCAGTCCTGGTGGGAGATAGAGATTCTATAGAATCGATGCCGCTGCCATCGGAGAGTAGGAACCTATGGTTAGCAGGGTCGTATTTCAGCCGATAGTTTTGGATTTGCTTTCCTCGCTCGGTGATCAGCATGCTGTCCAACTTGACCGAAGGGAAGTGAGCAGAGCCTGCGTCGCCTGGTGTCTCTTCGAAAGAAAGCGTATTGATGATCTGGCGGCACGGCGTGGTCTGACCAGTTTTGCATTGTCGCTCATGTGGTGTCAGGTCGGCGATATAGTGCAGAGTGGGCAGCAGCCGGTTGCTTGTTAAGGTGAAAGCCACCATGCCGGCATCGGTGCGCTGATAACCTTGTGGTGTACTGCTGGATTTACCGAAGCGGAACATGGCGATATCTCCTGCAAGCGAAAAGAAATCATAGTCGACTTTGCCGTTCGGTTGAGACACGACACCCAACAGGGGTTTGCTGGCCGCGACCACGCGCTTGTGCTCCGTGTCATAGTGTAGTGGTTGTATCCCAAGGACTTGTACTGGGTGATCGCCTTGGGTTTCCATGCGGAACATGACTGCGCCTTTGAGATAGGTGCTATCCCATTCATCTTCAAATTGCTTGTAATCAAGAAAATGGATGCGTCCTTTCTGGCTGGGTGCTTCGACACCGAAGACATCACGGTCCGCTTGCCAAGTGGGTGTGCCCACATATAGCTTATCGCCCTGTTTTTCCACCCCCGCGATCAGCGATGGGAAGTCTGCCAATTCATACGCGAGGTCCACCGGGTCTTGCTTGTCTTTCTGCGGTGCATACTTGCCCGGTTGGTAGGATTGCCACCGCGCACCAGGGCCGACTATCCAGAAATAACCGATGCTACACAATAAGGCCATACCGATGATGGCCAAAATTCCTTTATTCCGTTTAGTCATGTCTCTTGGGTCCGAAGAAATAACGACACGCACCAGGCAATAGGGCCCCTGGATCGCCCGGCGTGGCGCATTGTTGATTGCAAGCAAAATGGTTGCCGTACGGTAGAACGTGCGGAAAGGGGGTGTCAGGTTCCTACACAGTTTTACCGGGAGGAAGACACGGCGTTGCGTCTTTTTGTTCCCATAGCCAATGAATACAATGAATTATTAATCATGGAGAATGATATTGATTTTTGTTGAAATATTTTAAAGTGAGTAAATATATTTGATTTGTTTTGCGTCATTAATAAGTTAATGGTGTTATATTTTTTTTATTGAACTTAATCAATTTTATAAATACCAAAATGTGGTGCGTTCAACATCTTTGAGCGGATTGCTAATTTATATCATTGAGGAATTAAATATGAAGAAAGTGACGTGCAGCCAAATGCGAACCGTTTCTGATGCGGATTTGAAGCATATCTATGGCGGCGGGGCTGCCGCTGGCGGTCAAGCCGATAAAGTGAAAAATGTGCCGCAAACCCGACCAAGCGGTAAGGGAGGATGCGTTGCAGGAGCGCGGCAAACCCAAAATGCGCCAACCTAACGTTGATTCCTAGTCCTCCAATAGTCGTGTCATACAAACGCCTGCGTATAGATTACGCAGGCGTTGTCTGGTTTGGGCGCGTCACGACTTTGGTCTTCTTTCCGTTTGGGGCGGCAGCGTGGCGAGAAACGCGTCGGTTTTGGCCGGCGATAGCGCTTCGATGGGATCGATGCCGCGGTCGCCAAACAGCAGGTAAGTATGGCGGGGATGGTCGTATCTCAAGCGGTAGCTGCGAGTTTGCTTGGTTTGCTGGCTGATCAGCGTGCTATTCAATATCACCACGGGTAAGCCGGCGCTGGCGGCGTCGGCCTCCGCGGAAGCGATGGCGGTGACGATCTTTCGGCAGGGCGTGGCCTGGCCGACTTCGCACTGGCCGCCAGGCGGGGTGAGGGCGGCGGTATAGTGCAAGGCGGGCAGCAGCCGATGGTTGGTTAAGGTTAACACCATTAAACCGGCATCCGTGCGTTGATAGCCCTGTGGCGTGGTGCCGGATTTGCCAAAACCGAATGTGGCGATCGGGCCGGTGAGCCCGCGGTCCTCGTAGTCAATGGTGCCGTCTGGTTGTGACACGACGGCGAGCAGGGGGTTACTTGCCGCGACCACGCGTTTGCGCTCGGTATCATAGCGCACTGGCTGTACCCCCAATATTTGCACGGGGTGATCGCCCAAGGTGTCCATGCGGAACACCACGGCGCCCTTGTTGAACGTGCCGTCATGATCGTCTTCATAGCGGATGTAATCGAGGAGACGGTAGCGTCCTTGCACCTGAGGTGCCTCGATGCCCAGCACGTCATGGGGTGTTTGCCAGTCGGGGCGGCCACCATACTGGCCATCCTTCTGTTTTTCCACCCCAACGATCAGCGCGAGCTCATCTGCCGCTTGATAAGCGAGATACGACGGATCCTGTTTGTCTTTCTGCGGCATGTATTGAATCGGTTGATAGGGGCGCCATTGCGCTCCCGGGCCAGCGAGCCAGAAATAACCGACGCCGCTCAGTGTGGCCACGCCGATGGCGCGCCAAAACCATTTATGCCGTTTTTCCATGCGATGTTTGTCCCCAAGAGTGCCAAGGCGGCTCGTTGCCGGGGGAGACTGCGCGGCAAGTCTTTTTGTTCCCCTTGCCATGAGGCATGGCAAGGGCAGTTTTCCCTTTGTCGGGGCGGAATTTATCTGAATGACGCGTTGCCGGGGGTGTCGGGACGGGCTTACAATCGAGACAGTATTTTCGTTCGCAAGCGAAAATCATTTTTGGCATTGATTGGAAAATTATCTTATGACGATTCAGCAATTGATCAGCGAGCGGGTGCAGGCTGCGCTGACCGCCGTGGGCGCGACGGACGCTCAGGCGCTGGTGCAACCCGCCTCCAAACCAGAGTTCGGCGATTATCAGGCCAATGGCGTGATGGCCGCCGCCAAGCAACTGCGCGTCAACCCGCGCGAACTGGCCCAAAAAGTGGTCGACGCTCTGGACTTGCGACGAATTGCAGAACGCGTCGAGATTGCTGGCCCCGGCTTCATCAACATCCATCTGAGCGCCGACTTCATCGCCGCCGAGGCCGAACGCGCCTTGAGCGACGCGCACCTGGGCGTGACCCAGCAAGCGCGGCAGACGGTGGTGATCGACTATTCGTCGCCGAACCTAGCCAAGGAAATGCACGTCGGCCACCTGCGTTCGTCGATCATCGGCGACGCGCTGACCCGCGTGCTGGAGTTTCTCGGCCATACGGTGATCCGCCAGAACCACGTCGGCGACTGGGGCACCCAGTTCGGCATGCTGACCGCCTATCTGGTGGAAACCCATAACGAGGGCACGGCGACCAACGAGCTGCACGACTTGGAGGAGTTCTACCGCAAGGCCAAGGTGCGCTTCGACGAGAGCGAGGATTTCGCCAACCGCGCGCGCGAATACGTGGTCAAGCTGCAAGGTGGCGACGCGCAGGTGCTGGCGCTGTGGAAGAAATTCGTCGCCGTGTCGCTGGAACACTGCCAGTCGGTATACGACAAGCTGGGCCTGAAGCTGACGCCGGACGACGTCATGGGCGAATCGGCCTATAACGACGACCTGGCGCGCGTGGTGGAAGACCTCGAGACCGCCGGCGTGCTCAAGGAAGACGACGGCGCCAAGTGCGTGTTCCTGGACGAGTTCCAGGACGCCGACGGCAACCCGTATCCGTTCATCGTGCAGAAAAAGGACGGCGGCTATCTGTACGCCACCACCGACCTGGGCGCGATCCGTTACCGCGTGCGCACGCTGCATGGCAACCGCCTGATCTACGTGGTCGACGCGCGTCAGAGCCTGCACTTCTCGCAACTGTTCGCCACTAGCCGCAAATCGGGCTTCGCGCCGGCCGGCGTGCGCCTGGAGCACGTGGCCTTCGGCACCATGATGGGCCAGGACGGCAAGCCGTTCAAAACCCGCGCCGGCGGCACGGTCAAGCTGGTCGAGCTGTTGGACGAGGCGATCGAGCGTGCCCACGCGATGGTGAGCAGCAAGAACCCGGAACTGGCCGACGCCGACAAGCAGCGCATCGCCCACGCGGTGGGCATCGGCGCGGTCAAGTACGCCGACTTGTCCAAGAGCCGCATGAGCGACTACATCTTCAACTGGGACAGCATGCTGTCGTTCGAGGGCAATACCGCGCCGTACCTGCAGTATGCCTACACCCGCGTGCAGAGCGTGTTCCGCAAGGCCGGCGAGTGGAACCGTCAGGCCAAGGTCGACGTGACCGACGTGGCCGAACGCCAACTGGCGGTGGCGCTGGCGCAGTTCGAGGACGTGCTGGTGACGGTGGGCGAGGGCTGCTACCCGCACCATCTGTGCAGCTATCTGTATCAGATCGCCACGCTGTTCTCGCGCTTCTACGAAGCCTGCCCGATCCTGAAGAGCGAAGGCGCGGTGCGCGACAGCCGTCTGCGTCTGGCCGACTGGACCGCGCGTACGCTGGCCACCGGCATGGGCTTGCTCGGCATCGACGTGCTGGAAGCGATGTAAGCGTTCGCCAAACGGCAGCGAAAAACCCCTAGGGATTCCCTAGGGGTTTTTCTTTTCATGCCCAAGCCGGTCGGCACGATCCATTTGGGCGCAGCGCCAAGGTGGTCGATCAAGCTTGTAATAGCCTCCTGATGAGCAGCGCTTTCAAGTCTTTTCTGCTGTCACAGGCGAGATGGACATAAGCCGTATCCCCTCGAATTTCATAGATGATGCGATTCATGCCGCTGATGACTTGGCGATACTGCGAGAGGTTTAGACTCACCAATTCTGCGGGGATATGTCCCCTCTCTGGGAAGGACTGAATGATGGCAACAGATGCCTTTATTTTGCCGTAGGTGGATTGCCATATTTCCGGTCCAAAGTTTTGCAGAATATAGCGCTTCAATGCTTTGAGATCTATTTCCGCCGACTGAAGGAAGACCGCTTTAACGGTCATGACTGATCTTCCTTGTCCAACTCGGCAAAGACATCCTCTGCGGCGCGGAACTGGCCTTGCATGATCTCATGATTGCCGAAAGCGAGGATTTTCAGCAGCGCGAGCGTCTCCTCTTGTTCCTCGTAAGAGTGTACGTCCATGACGACCAGCTTGGCCTCGCCGTTCTGAGTGATCAGCATCGGCTCGCGGCTCTCCGAGATCTCTTTAACGATCTCGGCGGCATGACTCTTCAGATAACTGATGGGTTTGACTTGCGTTGAGAGCTTCATGTTGGTCTCGGCGGTGTAAATTTCATTGGACTGATTATAGACTGAATTTGGTCTTTTACGAGGGGTGAGGGTCGTTCGTCAAGATTGCGCGCCATCCCAGCGGTAGCATCGCCGGTTTTATTTCTCGCAATGTCCTCATGGCCTCTCCGCGCGCGCATCGCGCCACGGGCTGGGCGGCGGGGGTGATGGCCGCCGCCATCGTCGCCCGGTCCGGTCACGCCGGCCCTTTCTACCTATGGAGCCTCGTTGCTTGCCTGGCGGGCGCGGCGGGCGGCACGGCGCCGGATTGGCTCGAACTTGCCTGGTGGTCGCGCCGGCGGCGGCGCTGGATCGCGCATCGCAGCCTGACGCATTGGGGCATCGGCTGGATCGGCTTGTTGGCGTACGGTTATCTGACGCTGAGCACGCATCCCTGGGCGGCGGCGGTGCTGGGTTTTGCCGGCGGCGGCGTCATGCATCTGCTGGCCGATTGGCCCAATCCCCTGGGTGTGCCGTGGATCGCGCGGCGGCATTCGCTGGGCTGGTGGAACAGTGGCCGCTGCGATGGCTTGGTGGTTGGTTTGGCGTGGCTGGCGGCATTGGCGACGGTCGCGCAGGGGTGGGCGTAGCGGGCGTCGGCGTACGTAGCCCAATTTCAGACTTTCCTGACGGTTCCGCTATCTTGTTCTTTTAGCCTTGGCTGGCGTAAGGTGGGGGCTTGCGGCGTCAAGCCGCAAAGGGCGCGGCCCCGGGGTCTTGACCACCCCGGAGCCGCTAACCACAGCAACTCCTAACTCCCTTAACACAAGGAGAAGTTGATATGGCTACTTGCCATCGTACTGCAACCCCCACCGCCGTTTCAAACCGCGATCTCCTGCAACTGCCGCTGTTCTCTCTGATTTCGGAATTGTGCGCGCCGCGCGCGGGCCAAGCCGATCCCGGCGTGTGCCGGCTGATCATCGATAGCCGTCTGCCGTGGTCGTCGCTGCGTGTCGATTCGGAGCATTCATGGATGTATTTGCCGCAGCCGGTGCGAACCCGGCGCGTGGCGGGATGCGTGATTTTAACCGCCGAATAAGGCGCTAACGGAGGCGGGGCCCGTGGTGGCCCCGGTCCAGGTCAAGTCTTTCCCTTCCTCTAACGCGTCGGCCAATGCCAGGCGGGGCGCGTCAACGGTTCTTGGCCAAGCACCTGCGTTTGGCCGAGTGTCTTTTCCAGCGCCAGGCTATGCGCGCCGGCCTGTTCCAGGGCCGACACCAGCCGCACGGCATGGCTGACCACGATCACCTGGGCGCGGCCTGAGGCGGCCGTGATCAATCTCGCCAACGCCGGAAACAAATCCGGATGCAGACTGGCTTCCGGCTCGTTGAGCACCAGCAGTTCCGGCGGCCGGGGGCTGAGCAGCGCGGCGATCAATAGCAGGTAGCGCAGCGTGCCATCCGATAATTCGCTTGCCGCCAAAGGGCGCAGCAGGCCGTGTTGCCGCATCAGCAGGCTGAACCGGCCGTTTTGCGCATCGATGTCCACCACCGCGCCGGGAAAGGCGTCGTCGACTGCCCGCTGCAATGCCGCCGCATCGCCGATCTCCAAGATGGTTTGCCAGGCGGCGGCCAGGTCGCCGCCGTCGTTGGCCAGGGCTGGGGTATGGGTGCCGACCTGCGGCTGTCTGGCCGGCGCCAGCGCGTCAGTGCGCAGATGGTCGTAAAACCGCCAACCGCGCATCCGTTCGCGCAGCTGCAGCAGTTCAGGCGCCGCGATGGGGTCGGCGCAGTGGTTGAACACGCTGTCGTAGGGGGCGAGGTGTTGCGTCAGCGTGCGCCAGGCGCGCCCGCTGCGGCTGCGCGCCAACGCATTGCGCCGGTCGATCAACAGTGTGGCGTCGCGCAATGTGCCGCCGGCCCAGATGCATTCGCGCTTGATGTGGGGGTCGAGCGTGAAGCGAGTCGGACTCGGCGTCGGCGCGCCCAGGTCGATCGCATAGCCGAAATCGTCGCTGGCGAAACCGAGCTTGAGCGAACGCGGGCCGTGGCTTTGGCTTCCCTGGATTGGCGCCTCGCCGCGGCGCATCGCGGGCGAAAGCTTGTCCGGCCCGGCCCACAGGGCGGCGCCGAAGCCGCCTTCGCGCGCCAGCGCCGGCACCAGGCCGCCCTGGGCCGCCTCGGCGATCAGGCGCAGCGCGCGATAGGCATTGGATTTGCCGCTGCCGTTGGCACCGCTGATCACGTTGAGGGTGTCGAGCGGCAGGCAGAGGTCATGGAGCGAACGGTAATGGGAAACGGCGAGGGTGGTCAGCATGGTGGTGTCGAGGGGCTGGCGGGGCGATCACGGTAACATCGGCGCCCGTTTGGTTCCTGATCAAGTGAAACACCCCGGAAACCGGTCTTCGCGCGGCGGTTTCCGGGGCGTGAGGGACGGCGGGGCTTAGCGTTCCAGCGCCAGCGATACGCCCATGCCGCCGCCGATGCACAGCGTGGCCAGGCCGCGCTTGGCGTCGCGGCGCTGCATTTCGTGCAGCAGCGTCACCAGGATGCGGCAGCCGGAGGCGCCGATCGGGTGGCCGAGCGCGATGGCGCCGCCATTGACGTTGAGCTTGCCGTTGTCCCACTTCAGTTCGCGGCCGACGCCGATCGCTTGCGCGGCGAAGGCTTCGTTGCCCTCGATCAGGTCGATGTCGTCCACGGTCCAGCCGGCGCGGGCCAGCACGCGTTGCGTGGCCGGTACCGGGCCCATGCCCATGATCGACGGCTCGACGCCGGCCGAGGCGTACGCTTTGATGCGCGCCAGCGGCTTGAGGCCGAGCTGGTCGGCGCGCGCGGCGCTCATCATGATCACCGCGGCGGCGCCATCGTTGATGCCGGAGGCGTTGCCGGCGGTGACGGTGCCGTCCTTCTTGAACGCCGGGCGCAGCTTGGCCAGGCCTTCCAGCGTGGCGCCGTGCTTGATGAACTCGTCCTGGTCGAACGCCACGGGATCGCCCTTGCGCTGCGGCACCATGACCGGAATGATCTCATCGGCGAAGCGGCCGGCTTTTTGCGCCGCCTCGGCCTTATTTTGCGACGCCACGGAGAACGCATCCTGTTCTTCGCGGCTGATGCCGTATTTTTCGGCGATGTTTTCCGCGGTAATGCCCATCGGATACTGGTTGTAGACGTCGGTCAGGCCGTCGTACATCATGCTGTCGACCAAGGTGGCCGGCCCCATGCGGAAGCCGTCGCGCGAGCCCGGCAGCAGGTGCGGCGCCAGGCTCATGTTTTCCTGGCCGCCGGCAATGACGATGTCGGCGTCGCCGCAGGCGATCGCCTGCGCGGCAAGATGCGTGGTCTTCAGGCCCGAGCCGCACACCTGGTTGATGGTCATCGCCGGCACCTCGACCGGAATGCCGGCCTTGATCAGCGCTTGGCGCGCCGGGTTTTGGCCGCTGCCGGCGGTCAGCACCTGGCCGAGAATCACTTCCGACACTTGATCGGGACGAATGCCGGTTTGCGCCAGCAGGGCCTTGATCACGGTGGCGCCGAGTTCGGGCGCCGGAACCTTGGCCAGCGCGCCGCCGAAGTTGCCCAGGGCGGTGCGGCCGGCTGCAACGATCACGACTTCTTGCATTTGCTTCTCCTGATAAAGAGGACAGTCTCTGTGTTATGAGCGCGCATGACGGCCGCGCGCCTTATATTTACAGTACGTTGGCCAGCGGGGTGGGCATGGCCTTGGCTTTGACGTAGCTGCCCGGCGCGGCTTCCAACGGCGGGTAGGCCTTGTTGCCCATGCTCTTGGGCGCGGCGACCTTCTTGCCCGATTGCGGCGCGAGCCAGGCGTCCCAGTCCTTCCACCAGCTGCCCGGACGGCTTTCGGCCTCGTCGAGCCAAGCCTCGGCGTCGATCGGCAGTGCGTCGTTGACCCAATAGTTGCGCTTGTCCTTGGTGACCGGGTTGATCGAGCCGGCGATGTGGCCGGAGGCGCCGAGCACGAAGCGGCGCGACGGCGCGCCGGTGAAATACTTCAAGCCGGAAGAGGCCGAGGTCCACAGCACGATGTGGTCCTCGCGCGCGGCGAACATGTAGACGGGGACGTCGATGGTCGACAAGTCGATCGGCACGCCGCACAGCGTGACGCCGCCCGGCTGGATCAGCGCGTTGTTGAGGTAGAACTCGCGCAGGAAGAAGGTGTGCATCGGCAGCGGCAGGTCGACCGCGTCGTTGTTCCAGAATAGAAGGTCGAACGGCGCCGGGGTCTTGCCGAGCAGGTAGTTGTTGACCACGTAGTTCCACACCAGGTCGTTGGCGCGCAGCGAGGCGAAGGTGCGGCCGATTTCCTTGCCGCTGATGATGCCGCCGGCCGCCATCTTGGCCTCGCGCTGCTCGATCATGTGCTCGTCGATGTAGACCTTGATCTCGCCCGGTTCGGCATGGTCGATCAGCGAGGTCATGAAGGTGGCGCTGTTGACCCAGTCGAGCCCGCGCGCCTTCATCACCGCCAGGCTCGTGGCCAGGATAACGCCGCCGATGCAGAAGCCGAGCGCGTTCATTTTCGGCTGGCGCGTGATCTTCTTCACCACCTCGGCGGCGGCCAAGACGCCCGACTCGATGTAGCGGTCCCAGGTGAACTGCTTCATGTCGGGCTCGGCCGAGCGCCAGCTGATCAGGAACACGCGGTAACCCTGGGCGACGAAATGGCGCACCATCGAGTTTTCCGGCTGCAGATCCATCAGGTAGTACTTGTTGATGCAGGGCGGCACGATCAAAAGCGGCATTTCATAGACTTGCGCCGTGGTCGGCGTGTACTGAATGAGCTCGATCAGCTCGTTGCGGAACACGACCTGGCCCGGCGTGGCGGCGATATTGTCGCCGATCTCGAAGCGGCTTTCGTCCGACATCGAGATATGCCCCTTCTCGATGTCGGCCATCATGTTCTTCATCCCCTCGACCAGGCTTTCGCCCTTGGTCTCCATCGCGTGTTTGATCACTTCCGGGTTGGTCAGGATGAAGTTGCTGGGCGACATGGCGTCCAGGTATTGGCGGGTGATGAAGGACAGGCGCTCCTTGCTGTCGCCCTCCAACTGCGCCTGATCCACGAGCGTGGTCATCCACTCCGCGGTGCTCAGGTAGCTTTGCTTGATGTAGCTGTAGAACGGGTGCTCGTTCCACTCCGGCGCGGCGAAGCGGCGGTCCTTGGCGGCGGCCGGCGGCGCGGCGTCGTCGCCGGGCGGCGTTTGGCCGAGAAACTGCATCCACAGCTTCATCTGTTGTTGGTACAGATTGCTTTGCAGCGCGAACAGCGGGTTGCCGCCGTTTAGCGTCTGCTGCCAGAGGGCGAAGGGATTGGCGCCGTCGGGGCCAGACAGGGAGGCGGTGAATTGCTGTAGCCACTGCTGGTTCGCATTCGCGAGATTGTCGAAGAACAGGTCCAGCGAGCTTGTCGTTTCCTGAGTCAAAATCCACTCCTCCAGCAAGATGTTCGATCGGCGCCGCCGGTCGCGTCATGCGCCGTTGATGCTCCTGACTGTAACAAGAATTTATGACGTTTACACTCGGTGAAGGGGCTGTTTACGCAAAATTCTTGATATGTCATCCGGGTTGTTGCGCAATGCACCATTTTCTTTCGTTGAATGAAAACCGACAGATGGGATAATAGGGCATCACACTTTTAAGGGGATGTCATGGCCAAGGTGACGCTTGAAGGCCGTCCGACGGCGGTGGGCAGTATTTTTTGCGTCGGCCGCAATTACGCCGCGCATATCGCCGAACTCAACAATGTGCGCGATGACATGCCGCTGGTATTCCTCAAGCCGCAGCGCGCCTTGGTGCCCCCGGGCGGCAGCTTGACCTTGCCGGACTATTCCCACGACGTGCACCACGAGTGCGAGCTGGTCTTGCTGATCGGCCGCGACGCCGACCATGTGCCGGTCGAGCAGGCTCTGGACGTCGTCGCGGGGTACGCCGTCGGCCTGGACCTGACCGCGCGCGACGTGCAGAGCGAGCTGAAGGCCAAGGGGCATCCCTGGACCCGCGCCAAGGGTTTCCGCGGCTCGGCCTGCGTGTCCGATTTCGTCGCCGCCAAGCGCGTGTCCGACCCGACGCGGCTCCGATTCAGCTTCAGCATCAACGGCGAGGTGCGCCAGCGCGGCGACACCGCGATGATGCTCGTCGGCGTGGCCGCGCTCGTCTCCTGGCTGTCGGCCGAATACGGCCTGCAAGCCGGCGATCTGATCTATACCGGCACGCCGGAAGGGGTCGGGCCGATCCATGCGGGCGCGCACCTGGAGGCCGAGCTCGACGGTTTGGTATCGGCGCATTGGGATGTGACGCGATGAGCCGCAAGCCGCCGCAGGACGAGGACGACAGCGGCAAGACCCGGCTCGACAAATGGCTGTGGGCGGCGCGTTTCTTCAAAACGCGGCAGCTGGCGCACGAAGCGATCGAGCTTGGGCGCGTGCTGGTCAATGGCGACCGGGTCAAACCGTCGCGCGCGGTCAATCTGGGCGATGCGCTGTTGTTGCGCCTCAATCAACTCGAGTATCGCGTGACCGTGACCGGCGTGTCGGGACAGCGCAAATCGGCCAAGGAGGCGCAACTGCTCTATAGCGAGAGCGCCGAATCGCAGGCGGCGCGCGAGGCGCGGCAGGCGTTGCTGCGCGCCGAGCACGCGAGCTTTCCGCACGGCGACGGCCGGCCGACCAAGCGCGCGCGGCGCGACATCACCCGCTTCAAGGATTCGTATCAGTGAGTTCGCTGCTGCCGTTCGCCACCTACTATTTCTGCTACTTCGCTTACGGCGGTCTGTTCAATCCCTTCTGGGGGCTGTATCTCGACTCGCTGTCCTTCAGTCCCTGGCAAATTTCGCTGTTGATCGCGTTGTCGACCATGGCGCGCATCGTCGCGCCCGGATTCTGGGGCTGGCTCGCCGACCGCCTGCAACGGCGCCGGGCGATCATCGTCGGCACGTCGCTCGCGGCCGCGCTGGGCTTTCTGCTGATTTGCCTGCACGCCAAGACTTTCGTCTGGGTGTTCTTCTGTCTGGCGTTGGTGCACTTCTTCTGGGCGGCGTCGCTGCCGCTGGTGGAGGCAAGCACCGCGCACCTGACGCGCGCCGAGCCCGGCCGCTATAGCCGGGTGCGGGTGTGGGGCTCGATCGGCTATTTGATCCTGGCGGTGGCGGGCGGTTACCTGCTCGACTGGCTGCGGTTGGCCAGCCTGCCGTGGCTGGCTTTCGCGCTGTTGTGCGCGGTGCTGTGGTCGGCCTGGCGCCTGCCCGAGGTGGCGGCGCCGGCGCGCGCCAAGAGCCGGACCTCGCTGTGGCATACGTTGGCGCAGCCGCCGGTGCGGACGCTATTTGCCTGTTGTTTTCTGATGGCCTTCGCGTTTGGCCCGTACTACACCTTCTATTCGATCGGCCTGAAACAGGCGGGCTTCGGCAAGAGCGCCGTCGGCTGGCTATGGGCGGTCGGGGTGATGGCGGAGATCGGCGTGTTCTGGTTCATGCCGCGCATCATGCGCGCGGTGGCGCTGGAGCGGCTGATGCTGCTGTCGCTGGCCGCCGCCGTGCTGCGCTTCGGCGTCATGGCGTTCGCCATCGGCAATCCGGTGTTGGCGGTGCTGGCGCAGGCGCTGCACGCGCCGACCTTCGCCATGCATCATGCCGCCTCCATCGGCCTGATCCACCGCCATTTCGCCCAGGAGCACCACGCCAAGGGGCAGGGGCTCTACGTGATTTTCTCCTTCGGCATCGGCGGCAGTTTGGGCGGCTTGCTGGCCGGCGCGCTGTGGACACACGGCGGCGTGCCTTTGGTGTTCGGTTTGTCGGCCGCCGTGGCGCTCGTGGGCGTGGCGGTCTGTACCCAAGGTTTGCGTCCTTTCCGCGCCTGAATCCCTTCCAACCTCGCGTTTTGTAGCGCGCATTCGCCGCAGGCAATGCACGGTGCGCGCGTCGAGGCCGTGCGTTGCTTCGCGAACGCACGCTACCCACCGTATGTTTTTGGACGTAATGTCCAATTCTTCCGACAGCTTGTCCAATCGCTGATTTTTTCGACAAAATCGGCGCTTTTTGCCGCTTGATAGCGGCGATGCTGCTATGCAAGAATGGTCAAAACACAAAACGATTCAGTATTTTGGACAAAGAGAAATCAGAGATGAGCGGACAAACGTTATATGACAAGCTGTGGGCGCGTCATGTGGTGCACGAGGAGGCCGACGGCACGGTATTGCTGTACATCGATCGCCACTTGGTGCACGAAGTGACGAGCCCTCAGGCGTTCGAAGGGCTGAAGCTTGCCGGCCGCGCGCCGTGGCGCATCGATTCGGTGGTGGCCACCGCCGATCACAATACCCCGACCGACCACTGGGAACGCGGCATCCTGGATCCGATTTCGCGCCTGCAGGTGGAAACGCTGGACGCCAATATCAAGGAATTCGGCGCCCGGGCCTACTTCCCCTTCCGTGACCCCCGCCAGGGCATCGTGCACGTCATCGGGCCGGAGCAGGGCGCGACGCTGCCGGGCATGACCGTGGTTTGCGGCGACAGCCATACCTCGACCCACGGCGCCTTCGGCGCGCTGGCGCACGGCATCGGCACCTCGGAAGTCGAGCACGTGCTGGCCACGCAATGCCTGGTGGCCAAGAAATCCAAAAACATGCTGGTGCGCGTCGACGGCGAACTGCCGGCCGGCGTGACCGCCAAGGACATGGCGCTGGCGGTCATCGGCCGCATCGGCACCGCCGGCGGCACCGGCTACGCCATCGAGTTCGGCGGCGCGGCGGTGCGCGCGCTGTCGATGGAAGGGCGCATGACCCTGTGTAACCTGGCCATCGAGGCCGGTGCCCGCTCGGGCATGGTCGCCGTCGATCAAACTACCATCGATTACCTCAAGGGGCGCCCGCTCGCGCCGGCCGGCGCCGATTGGGCGCGCGCGGTCGACGACTGGCGCACGCTCGTGTCCGACGCGGACGCGGCCTTCGACGCCACCGTGGTGCTCGACGCCGCCGAGATCGTGCCGCAGGTGACCTGGGGCACCTCGCCGGAAATGGTGTGCGGCGTCGACGGCCAGGTGCCGGACCCGGCGCGCGAGACCGACCCGACCCGTCGCGAGGGCTTGGAGCGCGCGCTGCACTATATGGGCCTCGCGCCGTATACGCCGATCGGCGAGATTGCGGTCGACAAGGTGTTCATCGGCTCCTGTACCAATTCGCGCATCGAGGATTTGCGCGCCGCCGCCGCCGTGGCGCGCGGACGCAAGAAAGCCGACTCGGTGCGCCAAGTGCTGGTGGTGCCGGGCTCGGGTCTGGTAAAGGCGCAGGCCGAGGCCGAAGGACTGCATCGGATCTTCCTCGACGCCGGTTTCGAATGGCGCGAGCCGGGGTGCTCGATGTGTTTGGCGATGAACGCCGACCGGCTGGAGCCGGGCGAGCGTTGCGCCGCGACCTCGAACCGCAATTTCGAGGGCCGGCAGGGGCAGGGCGGGCGCACGCATCTGGTGAGCCCGGCCATGGCCGCCGCCGCCGCGGTCACCGGTCATTTCGTCGACATCCGAACCTTCTGAGGACGCGCCATGAGAGCCTTTACCACACTCGATGGGCTGGTATGCCCGCTCGATCGCGCCAATGTCGACACCGACGCGATCATCCCCAAGCAGTTTTTGAAGTCGATCAAGCGCGCCGGCTTCGGGCCGAACCTGTTCGATGAATGGCGTTATCTGGATCACGGCGAGCCGGGCATGGACAATAGCCGCCGTCCGTTGAATCGGGATTTCGTGCTCAACATGCCGCGCTTTCAGGGGGCCGAGATCCTGCTGGCACGTGAGAATTTCGGTTGCGGATCGAGTCGCGAGCACGCGCCTTGGGCGCTGGAGGATTACGGCTTTCGCGCCGTGATCGCCCCCTCGTTCGCCGACATCTTCTTCAACAACTGTTACAAGAACGGCCTGTTGCCGATCGTGCTGTCGGCCTCCGCCGTCGACCGCCTGTTCGTGGAGTGCGCGACGCACCTCGACTACCGGCTGGCCGTCGATCTGGACAAGCAGACCGTGAGCACGCCTTCCGGCCTGCATTATCATTTCGACATCACCGCGCATCGCAAACATTGCCTGTTGAACGGCTTGGACGAGATCGGCCTGACCTTGCGCCACGCCGACAAGATCCGTGCTTTCGAAGCGACGATCGCCGCCGAGCGGCCCTGGCTGCGCTGATTCCCGATCGAGGAGAGATCAATGAAAATTGCCATTTTGCCGGGAGACGGCATCGGACCGGAAATCGTCGCCCAGGCTTGCCGTGTGCTGGAGGCGTTGCGAAGCGACGGCCTGCCGGTGGAAACCGAGCACGGGGTGTTGGGCGGCGCCGCCTATGACCGCCATGGCGAACCCTATCCGGAAGCGACGCGCCGGCTGGTGCACGCCGCCGACGCGGTGCTGCTCGGCGCCGTGGGCGGGCCGCAATACGACAAGCTCGACCGGCCGTTGCGGCCCGAGCGCGGCCTGCTGGCGATCCGCAAGGACCTGAACCTGTTCGCCAACCTGCGGCCGGCGCTGCTCTATCCGGAGCTTGCCGGCGCCTCGACGCTCAAGCCCGAGGTGGTGGCCGGGCTCGACATCATGATCGTGCGCGAGCTGACGGGCGACATTTACTTCGGCCAGCCGCGCGGCATCGCCGTGAACGAGCTCGGCGAGCGCGAGGCGTACAACACCATGCGCTACAGCGAAAGCGAAGTGCGCCGCATCGCCCGCGTGGCGTTCGGCATCGCCATGAAACGCTCGCGCCGGCTATGCTCGGTGGACAAGGCCAATGTGCTGGAGACCACCGAGTTCTGGAAGGAAATCGTCACCGACGTCGGCCGCGAATTCCCCGAAGTCGAACTGAGCCATATGTACGTCGACAATGCGGCGATGCAGCTGGTGAGAAACCCCAAGCAGTTCGACGTGATGGTCACCGGCAATATTTTCGGCGACATTCTCAGCGACGAGGCGTCGATGCTGACCGGCTCGATCGGCATGCTGCCCTCGGCGTCGCTCGACGAGAATAACAAGGGGCTGTACGAGCCGAGCCACGGCTCGGCGCCGGACATTGCCGGCCGCGATCTGGCCAACCCGTTGGCCACCATCCTGTCGCTGGCCATGATGCTGCGCTACAGCTTCAACCGCGACGACGTGGCCACGCGGGTGGAGAGCGCGGTCAAGAAGGTGCTGGCCGCGGGGTTGCGCACCGCCGATATTTATCAACCGGGCTGCGAAAAGGTCAGCTGCACCGCGATGGGCGACGCCGTCGTCGCCGCGCTGTAGGCCGGGTGAACAGAATGGCTGTTGAAAGGAATGATATGCGAGTGGGATTTGTAGGTTGGCGCGGCATGGTCGGCTCGGTGCTGATGCAGCGCATGAACGAGGAGCGGGATTTCGCCCACATCGACGAGCCGGTGTTTTTCACCACGTCCAACGTCGGCGGCAAGGGGCCGAGCATCGGCCGCGACGTGCCGCCGCTCAAGGATGCCTACGCGATCGACGCGTTGGCGGCCATGGACGTGGTGGTGACCTGCCAGGGCGGCGACTACACCAACGAGGTGTATCCGAGATTGCGCGCCGCCGGCTGGAAGGGCTTCTGGATCGATGCGGCGTCCAGCCTGCGCATGGCCGAGGACGCCATCATCGTGCTCGATCCGGTCAATCGCGCGGTGATCGATCGCGGGCTTGCCGGCGGGGTGAAGAATTTCATTGGCGGCAACTGCACCGTGTCGCTGATGCTGATGGCCTTGTCCGGCCTGTTCCAGCGCGATCTGGTCGAGTGGGTCAGCGCCATGACGTACCAGGCGGCCTCGGGCGGCGGCGCGCAGCATATGCGCGAGCTGTTGTCCGGCATGGGCGTGCTCCATGGCGCGGTGGCCGATCAACTGGCCGATCCGGGCAGCGCGATTCTCGACATCGACCGCGCCGTGACCGCCACGTTGCGCGACGACGCCTTCCCGACCAAGCAGTTCGGCGTGCCGCTGGCCGGCAGCCTGATTCCGTGGATCGACAAGGATTTGGGCAACGGTCAGTCGAAGGAGGAGTGGAAGGGCCAGGCCGAAGCCAACAAGATTCTCGGCCGCGGCGAGCAGCCGATCGTCGTCGACGGCTTGTGCGTGCGCGTCGGCGCGATGCGTTGCCATAGCCAGGCGCTGACGGTGAAATTGCGCCGCGACGTGCCGCTGGATGAAATCAGCGACATGCTGGCCTCGGCGCACACCTGGGCGCAGGTGGTGCCGAACGAGCGCGAGGCGTCGATGCGGGAGCTCTCTCCGGCGGCGGTGAGCGGCACGCTGCGCACGCCGGTGGGGCGCTTGCGCAAGCTGGGCATGGGCCCCGAGTATCTGTCGGCCTTCACCGTGGGCGACCAGCTGCTGTGGGGCGCGGCCGAGCCGCTGCGCCGGATGCTGCGCATCCTGCTCGAACGTTGAGGCCGGGGCGGGACGGTTCTGTAACAAATGCCGATTGGGCGCTAGAATAGCGCCCAATCAGCTCTTAGATATATTGGCAGGGGCGCGCGAGCGCCCCTGCCGCTTATAGGGATCCCCACCATGTCGCAAGCTTTGCAAGTCGCCGTCGTCGGCGCCGCCGGCCTGATTGGCCGCGCCATCCTCGAACTATTGGCCGAACGCCAGTTTCCCGCCACGCGAGTGCTCGCCCTCGACGAGGCGGGGTACGAGGGGGAGACCGTCAGCTACGGCAACCTGGAACTGGACGTGCGGCCGCTCGACGAAGTGTCGTTCGATAATATCGACTTGGCCTTTTTCGTTGCCGGCAGCGACGTGACGCGCCAATTGGCACCGCAGGCGCGCGCGGCGGGCACCGCGGTGGTCGATTTCAGCGCGGCCTTCCGCCTGGATGCGCAAGTGCCGTTCATCGTGCCGCGCATCAACGGCGCGAGCCTGGCCGACGCCGCCGACGCGCCGTTGGTGTCGGTGCCCAACTGCACCGTCACCCCGCTGGCGGTGGCGCTTCATGCCTTATCCGCGCACGGCTTGCGCCGCGTGACCGTGTCGACCTATCAATCGGTGTCCGGCACCGGCCAGGCGGCATTGGAGGCGTTGGCCGACCAGACCACGGCGCTGTTCGGTCAGCGCGAGGTCGAGACCAGCGTCTATCCCAAGCGTATCGCCTTCAATTTGCTGCCCAAGATCGGCGACGTGCTGGAAGACGGCGCAAGCAGCGAGGAGCAATCGGTGATCGACGAAGTGCGGCGCTTGCTCGGCCTGCCGTCGTTGACGGTCGAAGCCACCTGCGTGCGCGTGCCGGTGTTCTTCGGTCACGCCTGGGCGGTGCATGTGGCGCTGGAACGGCCGCTGGAAATCGACCGCGCCAGGAAGCTCCTGGCCGCCAACGGTATCCACGTGGTAGACGACCCCAAACGCGAGGATGGCTTCGCTACGCCGATGGAAGTCGCCGGTTCCGACCGTATCTGGGTCAGCCGGGTACGCGCCACCGCCGACGGCCTGGCGTTCTGGCTGACCGCCGACAACGTGCGCGTCGGCGCGGCGCTCAATTGTGTCGAGGTGGCGGAGACGCTACTGAAAGCGGGCAAACTGCCGTCTTAAGCTGGATAAGGGCTAGCTTATTCTGTCAGCCCAACCTAATATTGCGGTATTTAGCGCAATTTGGCGTGTGCACGCCATATGTTGTGTCCTAGGGCCTGCCGACAATCTTTTTTGCGGCGGCCCTCATAGCGCCGTGGTCGCAGAACCGCGGCGGGAGGAGACGATGTGTTGAGACGATTCATTGCCGCGCTGGCGTTTGCGCTGTTGTCCATCCATGCCTGGGCCGATTTCGGTCCCATCCGTGTTTATTCCCGCCTTGGCGAGCCGTTACGCGCCGAGGTGCCGCTCACCGACACCGATACCATGAATGGCTCGCACTGGCGTGTGAGCCTGGCCGACAGGGCGACCTTCGACGACCTCAACTACGTCTATGGGCCCGAATTGGCCGATCTGCGCTTTTCCTTGTTTGCCGGCGCGAACGGCCCGGTGGTGCTGATCCGCTCGCAAAAGCCGATCCGCACGCCGTACCTGCAGTTCGTGCTGCAGCTGAAGAGCGATGGGGGGCGCTGGGTGCAAGGGTTTGACGTGCGGCTGGAGTCGCGCGGCGAGAGCGACGTCATCGACGTGCCCGCCGACACCGCGGTGCCGGCCGCTGCGGCCTCGCGCAACGCGCGCGCCGCCAAACCGGCCGAGACCGGGCTATTGGTCGGCAAGCACGATACCTTGGCTTCGCTGGCGGACAAGATCCGTCCCGCCAACATTCCGCAAAGCCAAGCCATGGCCGCGCTGTATTTGTCCAACCGCGCCAAGTTCGTTGCCGGCGATCCGCCGCGGCCGAAGCCGGGCGCCCGGCTCGCGGTGCCGAGCGTGGCAACGATGCGCGCCATCAGCATGTCGCATGCCGAGGCCTTGCTGCATCCGCCGCGTCCGGGCGCGGTGCCGCCGCTAGCGCCACTGACCGCCTCGACGCCGTCGGCCGCGCCGACTGCCAAGCCGGTGGCGCCGCCGGAGAGCGCGAGCCAGCCTAAGCCCGCCGCCGCGCCGCAAGCGGCATCGCAGGCTGCCGCCTATGCCGCGTCCGAGGCGGCGGCGCGCGCCAAGATCGATGCTTTGCAACAACAGGTGAACGCGCGCGCGCAAGATCTGCAGAAAGCCGACCAGCACATTAACGATCTCAACCGTCAGATCAAGTCGCTGCAAGCGTCCGAGGCGGCGGTCGCCAAGATGGTGGCCAACGGCATCAATTACCGCAGTCCGAAGGTGATGGCCTTGACCGGCGGGGTGGCGCTGATCATCGCCGTGCTGTTCTTCCTGCTCGGCCGCCGTCGCCGCAACGGCGACGGCAATGGCAAGAAGAAACCGCCCAAGGGGAACGGAAAGAAGGGCGGCTTGGCCACCACCGGCGTCGCCCAGCCAGACCCGTCCGCCCTTGAGGCCGACGGTAAGGGCGACCCGCTGGCCGAGGCGGAGGTGTATCTCGCCTACGGCCATGACGATCAGGCCGAGGACATCTTGCGCAAGGCGCTGGAACTGCATCCGGGGCGGCAGGATATCCGCGCCAAGCTGCTGGAGATCTACGCCGCGCGGCCGGATACGCTCAAGTTCGAGGTGTTGGCGCGCGAAGTGCACGACGCCTACGACGGCCGCGGCGCACAGTGGGAGCGCGCGCGCGCCATGGGCGCCAGCATCGACCCGGACAACCCGCTCTACCGCCCCGAGGGCGCGGAAGCCGCGCCGGCGGCACCGATGATGGATTTTTCCGCGCTGGAAACGCCGGTGCTCGAGCCGGCGGACGGCGGGCTGGACTTCTCGATGCCGGAGACGGCGTCGGCGGCGCCCGGGCCGGCAGCCGAAAACAGCCTGCTTGACTTCGACTTCTCGCTTGAGGGCAAGGACGCGGCGCCCGGCGCCGATTTGAGCCAGACCGAGCCCGACTTATCCGTGCTCGATCTGCCCGCCGAGCCGGCGC
>NZ_JAFAND010000035.1 GCF_019232825.1 Paludibacterium sp.
GCCGGTATCGATGGCCAATTTCCAGCAATGGCTCGATAGCTGGAGCACGGATATCGCCGAGCAGGTCGCCGGCGCCCTGCCCGCAGCGCATCAAGCGACGCCCCCCTAAGGACCCTCTGAACAAGTTATTTACCACTGCGTTTGGTCAATAACAGGCCGAATGCAAGGCGCGCGACGCAGGTCGCAGTTATTCTGCGATGCCAAGGAGCGCAACGCCGTCAGGCGGCCTGTTGTTGGCCAAACCCTTCGGGGCGGCGCCTGGCGGTCGGTCTGCTTTGTTGCGCGGCTGGTGGATGGAATGACCATCCACTGCGCCCCGCGCCGCGCATCCCATCCCGCCAGGGGTCGCCGCAGCGGTAAATAACGGGTTCAGAGGGTCCCTAGATGCCTACTTGATGCCTTCCTCCGCCTGCTCGCCCCATACCGCCTGCATGTCGGCAGGGCGCACCACGCTGCGGTCGCGATAGCTGGTGTGCAGCAGATGATGCGCTTTGTCCGAGTGCGGCTCGCCGAGAAACTCGGTGTACAGCCGTTGCACTTGGTGGTTGTTGTGCGACTGGCGCGCCTTGGTATGGCGGTCGATGTCGTACAGCGTGGCGCGGCGTTTGAGCGCGTGCGGCAGGTAGGCCTTCTTCGAGCGCAGCGTGCCGCCGCCGTCGACGCAACCGCCCGGGCACGCCATGACTTCGACGAAATCGAAATCGACGCGGCCGGCGCGGATTTCCTCCACCAGCTCGCGCGTGCCCTTGAGCCCATGGCACATCGCCACCTTGATCTCGCCGAATTCGCCGCCCAGGTTGACGTGTGCGGTGCGCACGTTCTCGAAGCCGCGCAACTGGCCGATCTCAACGTGCTCAAGCTCCTTGCCGTTGACCACGAAGTACATCGTGCGCAGCGCCGCCTCCATCACACCGCCGGTGGTGCCGAAGATCGCGCCCGCACCGGAATATTCGCTCATGTACGGATCGTCGTAAGCCGATGGCGCCATATGCTTGAGGTCGATGCCTTCGCGCCGCAACAGATGGGCAAACTCGCGCATGGTCAGCACCACGTCCACTTCGGCTTGGCCGTCGTGGATGTGTTCCGGCCGGCGCGCCTCTTCCTTCTTGGCGGTGCACGGCATGATCGAGATCACGCGCATGCGCGCAGGATCGATGCCGCGCCGCTCGGCCAGATACGTCTTGGCGATCACGCCGAGAGTTTGCTGTGGCGAGCGCGTCGAGGACAGCATCGGCCGCATGTCGGGATAGTGTTTTTCGATGAAGGTGATCCAGGCCGGACAGCAGGACGTGAAAGTCGGTCCCTTCTTCTGCCGCAGCCGGCCCAACAGCTCGGTCCCTTCTTCCATGATCACCACATCGGCGCCGAAGTTGGTGTCGAGGATGATGTCGGCGCCAAGCTTGCGCAGCGCGGCGATGATCTGCCCTTCGACATTGAACCCCGGCGGCAGGCCGAACTCCTCGCCGAAGCCGACGCGGATGGCCGGCGCCATCTGGAACACCGTGGTAATGGCCGGATCGGCCAGATAATCAAGCACTTCTTGCGTTTGGTCGCGCTCGGACAGCGCGCCGGTCGGGCACACCATCACGCACTGGCCGCAGGTCACGCAAGGCGACGGCTCGACCGAGCCGCCCTTGAGGCGAATGCCGGCGGCGCTGCCCCAGCCGGCAAGCTCTAACGAATCGATGTTCTGCACATTGCGGCACACTGCCACGCAGCGCTGGCAGCGGATACAGCGGCTGCGGTCGTAAATGATCGCCTGCCCCTCATCCACCGGCTCGTCGTTTTCCCAGCCCTGCGTGTAATGGAAGCGCACCTCGGTCAGGCCGACCGAGTTGGCCGCGGCCAGGAGCTCGCAGTTGCCGTTGCGCTTGCAGGTCGAGCACGACTGATGGTGGTCGGCCATGGTCATTTCCAACTGCAGCCGGCGCATGTCCTGCACTTGGGCCGTCCGGGTCAACACCTGCCAGCCCGCTTGCAGAGGCGTGTCGCACGCGGTCAGAAAGCGCGGCGCGTCTTCGCCGTCGGCGCGCACTTCCACCAGGCACACGCGACACGTGCCCGGCGCATGATCGATATCGTTCAGCTCGCACAGCGTGGGGATGAAGATGTCGTGTTCGCGCGCCACCTGCAAGATGGTCTGCCCGGGCTTGAATTCAATGCTTTGTCCGTTGATCGACGCTTGCATGACACCCTCCTTATTGGGCCGCGGCGGCGTGCGCCAGCGGGCGCGCCGTCGACAGCGAATAAACGCGGTAGCAACGCAGGCAGCGCTTGGCTTCTTCGTAAGCCGCTTCCTTGCTCAGGCAACCGTCCACTTCCTTGAAATGACGCACGCGCGATTCGGCCGGCAGTTCCGGCACATGCGCCCGGTCGCGCGGGATCGGCGCGATCTCGACCGGCTCCTTCAGCAGCAGCTTATTGGTGGCCAGCATCTGCTGCACGCGCGCCTCGGGCTTGATGGTCACGCCGCCGGTGAGCAGATATTCACAAATGCTCGCGGCGGCGCGGTCACCGTGATCGAGCGCGTTGACCAGCGTCAACGGGCCAAGCACGCAGTCGCCGCCGGCGAATACCCCGGGGCGGGACGTTTCCAGCGTGTCCGGGTTGACGGTGATGCAATGCCACTTGTCGAGCGTGACGCCATCCTCGGGCCGCAGCACGGCGCCGTCGACCTGTTGGCCGATGGCGGCGATCACCAGGTCGCACGGCATCACCTGCTCGGTGCCCGGCACCGGTTCGACACTGCGGCGGCCGCGCGCGTCGAGCTCCGTCTGGCGCATGGTCAGAAGCTCGACGCCGACCACGCGGCCCTCCTTGATCACCAGCGACGACGGATTGCTCAAGCAGTGGAAATGAATGCCTTCCTGCCCGCACGCCACCACCTCCTCGCGTTCGGCCGGCATATCCTCGACCGTGCGCCGGTAGACCAGATGCACCGAGCGCGCGCCCATGCGTTTGGCCGAGCGCACGCAGTCCATCGCCACGTTGCCGCCACCGACCACCACCACGTCGCCGGTGACTTCAAACGGCAAGCCATACTCGACGTACTTATGCACCTTGAGCAGGAAATCGACGCCGGAGGCGTAGCCCTCCAGGGTAGGGTCCTCGTTCTTGACGCCCAGCAACGTCCCCTGGCTCGCGCCATAACCGAGGAATACCGCCTGGTAGCCCTGCGCGGTCAAATCGTCGAGCGTGAAGTCGCGTCCCAAAGCCTTATCGAAGAAGAAGCGCCCGCCCAGGTGGCGGATCAGGATCTCCGTTTCGGCCTTGAGCACATCCTTGGGCAACCGGTAGCTGGGAATGCCGACCGAAGCCATGCCGCCGGCCGATTTTTGCGCGTCGTAGATATCGACTTGAAAGCCTTCGAGCAGCAGCTTGTAGGCGCAGGTGATGCCGGCCGGGCCGGCGCCGATCACCGCCACGCGCTCCTTGCGCTGCACCTCCGGCAACGGAATCTTGAGCGACTTGCCGCCGGACAGGGCGGTATCGGCGGCATAGCGCTTGAGCATACGGATGCCGACAGCACCGTCGACGGCGTTGCGGCGGCAGGCATCTTCGCAGAAACGCACGCAGACGCGGCCACAGGAGGCCGCCATCGAATACTTCTCCAACACCACGCCGAGCGCGTAGTCGAATTTGCCGCCCTTGACGCCATCGATGTACTTGGGCACGTCCACCTTCGACGGGCATACCTCGATGCAAGGCGCGGTGGTGTAGCCGAAGTAGCCGGGCGTCTGCGCGCATTGCGCCACCGTCAACGGGCGGAATTCGTCGCGAAAGGCGGTGAGCGCCTGCCAGAGCGCCTTGGCGCAGCTCTGGCCCATGCCGCACAGCGAGGTTTCGGTCACCTGCTGCGCCAACAGCGCGATCTCGTCCAGCACGGCGGCCGGGGCTTCGTCGTAGGCGTAGGCATGCAACAGGTCGCGCAAGCGCTGCGTGCCGACGCGGCACGGCGTGCAACGGCCACACGACTCCTGCGCCGAGCGCGTCATGTGCTGCAGGAACATTTGAGTGAGATTGGCCTGGCCGTCGAACACCAGAAAGCCACGGTCGGCGATAAAGCCGCGGGTAGGATTGTCAGGAAACAGCGTCGGCAGGCCGGACACCACGGTGACCGGCTCTTTCGGCGCTTTGCGACGATAGTCGTAGCGTTGGCCGTCCCACATCCCGTAAATCGGATAATTCATGGAAAAACCCTCAAGGGGAAAACGAATGCTTTGGACGGGCTCGTCGCCAAGGGATGCCGGCAACGCTCGCGTCATAACCGGGTGCTTTGCAGCATGATAGGACAGCGCTTGGGCGATTTGTTTGATGTGCCACAAGGGTTGTGATGGCCAATGCCCCCCTTTCCAGCGAGGGGATTTTGCTTTACTGTCCGCACAAATTCTTGCTGAAATGTGCACGCCTTATGCGCTCCCTGCTTCGCCAAACCTTGACCTTCGATCGCAACCAGCCGCCCAATTGGCGCCGCGCGCTACGCGTGACCGTCGCCATCGGCTTGCCGTTGTTCATCGCCATTTGGCGCGGCGAGTTCCTGCCGGCGGTTTATGGCGGCGTGGCCGGGTTGTATTCGATGTTCGTCGACAACGGCGGGCCAACGCCTGAGCGCATCGTGGCCATCGTCTACATGACGGTCGGCATGCTGTTGTGCGGCATCGCCGGCTATGTCGGCCGCTGGGTGCCAGGCGCGCCGCTGGCATTTTTGCTGGCCTTCTCGCTGATGGCCGGCTGGCTGCAAGGCACAGGCACCTCGGTCGAACTGATGAGCAAGTACTGGCTGATCGCGTTTCTATTCGGCAACAGCGATCCGCGGCTCTCGCCGCTGGCCGGTACGTATCTGCTATTGGGCGGACTGACCGGTATCGTGTCGGTGCTGATCGACCGCGTACTCGCCGGCAAGCCGGAAAAACAGTTCGGCCCGATGCTGTTCGAGGCCATCAGCCGGCTGCTGCGCCGCAGGCATAGCAATGGTCACTTCACCTTCTACTTCGCCAGCAAGATCCTGGCCGGCTATGCCGTCGGCTACGGCCTCGGCCTAACCCGCGCCTACTGGGTGCCGCTGACCATCGCCATCGTCACCGTCTACGATCCTCAGCTCAGCATCGCCAAGCTGATCCAGCGGCTGGCGGGCTCGCTTTTGGGCGCCCTGGTTGGCTGGGCGGTACTGACCTGGTGCCACGACGACACCTGGCTCGCGCTGATCTCCATGGCTTTGGGTGCCGCCACGGCGCTGTTGCTCAATCGCAGCTACTGGATGGCGGTGGTGCCGATCACCGCGCTGGTGATGGTGCTGCTCGATTTCGGCTACCCGCAGGCGTCGACGCTGCTGGCTATCGCCCGGGTGGAAAACACCGTGCTCGGCTGCGCCATTGCCGGCCTCGGCGCGTTGATCTACCTCCGGCTGCAACAGTGGTTGCCGCGCGAGCGGCGCAAGCGCAGAGCACGCGTATAGCCATAGGCAATCAATAGCTTTAATACAATCAAATATACGTACCAATAGTTTCTCAATATCATGCACTGCATACGGCGGCCAACGCCACATTGCTCAAACCCTGATAGGAGAAACAACATGTCGACTTCGCTGATCAACACCGAAATCAAGCCCTTCAAAGCCACCGCTTTCCATAACGGCAACTTCGTCGACGTCTCCGACGCCGACCTGAAGGGCAAGTGGTCGGTGGTGTTCTTCTACCCGGCCGACTTCACCTTCGTCTGCCCGACCGAACTGGGCGACCTGGCCGACAACTACGCCGAATTCAAGAAGCTGGGCGTTGAGATCTACTCTGTGTCCACCGACACCCATTTCACCCACAAGGCCTGGCACGACAGCTCGGACACCATTCGCAAGATCGGCTACCCGATGCTGGGCGACCCGACCGGCCTGCTCACCCGCAACTTCGGCGTGATGATCGAGGAAGAAGGCCTGGCGGAACGCGGCACCTTCGTCATCGACCCGGAAGGCAAGATCCAGATCGTCGAAATCAACGCCGGCGGCATCGGCCGCGACGCCAGCGAACTGTTGCGCAAGGTGAAGGCCGCGCAATACGTCGCCAGCCACCCGGGTGAAGTCTGCCCGGCCAAGTGGAAGGAAGGCGAAGCCACCCTGGCGCCGTCGCTCGACCTGGTCGGCAAGATCTAATCCCCCCGCTTCCGGGGGCATGCCCCGGAAGCCGCTGCGAAGGCAGCGGCAAAGCCCGCGCTTTGCCCCTGCCCTTGCCGGCCACCCCCTACTGGAGAACGCCATGCTAGACGCCAACATCAAGAATCAACTGCAAAACTACCTGACCCGCCTGACGACACCGGTGGTGCTCACCGCTTCGCTCGACGACGGCGCCAAATCGCGCGAGATGTACGAACTGCTGCAAGAAATCGCCGCGCTCTCGCCGTTGGTTTCGCTCAACAGCGATGGCCAGGCCGCGCGCCGGCCGTCGTTTGGCATCGGGCGCCCGAATGAAGCCGCGCGCATCGCCTTTGCCGGCATTCCGATGGGACACGAATTCACCTCGCTGGTCTTGGCGCTGCTGCAGACCGGCGGCCATCCGGTCAAGGCCGAGACCGAGGTGTTGGCGCAGATCGGCGCGCTGCGCGGCCCGCTGCATTTCGAAGTGTTCGTGTCGCTTAGCTGCCATAACTGCCCGGACGTCGTGCAGGCGCTCAACGTGATGGCGCTCACCAACCCGTCGATCACCAGCGTGATGATCGATGGCGCGCTGTTTCAGGACGAAATCGACGCCCGTCAGATCATGGGCGTGCCGTCGGTGTACCTGAATGGCGAACCGTTCGGCAATGGCCGCATGAGCCTGGAGGAGATCTTGGCCAAGGTGGACAGCGAGGCCAGCGCCGAAAGGGCGCGCGCCAAGTTGGCGGATGCCGAGCCGTTCGACGTGCTGGTGGTCGGTGGCGGACCGGCCGGTTCGGCGGCGGCGATCTACGCCGCGCGCAAGGGTATTCGCACCGGCGTATTGGCCGAGCGCTTCGGTGGCCAAGTGCTGGACACGCTGGCCATTGAAAACTTCGTCTCGGTCAGCCGCACCGAGGGTCCGAAGCTCGGCATGGCGCTGGAGCAGCACGTCAAGGACTACGACGTCGACGTGCTCAACCTGCAACGGGCGCACAAGCTCGTGCCGGCGCAGAACGGCGGATTGGCCGAAGTGCATCTGGACAGCGGCGCGGTACTCAAGAGTCGCGCGGTGATTCTGGCCACCGGTGCGCGCTGGCGCGAAATGGGCGTACCGGGAGAGGCGCAATACAAGAACCGCGGCGTGGCCTTTTGTCCGCACTGCGACGGCCCGCTGTTCAAGGGCAAGCGCGTGGCGGTGATCGGCGGCGGCAACTCCGGCGTCGAGGCGGCCATCGACCTGGCCGGCATCGTATCGCACGTGACGCTGCTCGAATTCGCCGACAGCTTGCGCGCCGACGCGGTGCTGCAGGCCAAGCTCGCGAGCCTGCCCAACGTCGCGATCATCAAATCGGCGCAGACGCGCGAAGTGCTGGGCGACGGCCAAAAAGTGACCGGCCTCGTTTACCGCGACCGCGCCAGCGACAGCGATCACATGCTGGAATTGGAAGGCATCTTCGTTCAGATCGGCCTCTTGCCCAACACCGAATGGCTGAAGGACACGCTGGCACTGTCACCGCGCGGCGAGATCGAGGTCGACGCCCGCGGCCAGACCTCGGCGCCGGGCATCTTCGCCGCCGGCGACGCCACCACGGTGCCATTCAAGCAGATCATCATCGCCATGGGCGAAGGGGCCAAGGCGAGCCTGGGCGCCTTCGACTACCTGATCCGCCAGCAGCCGGCTTAACCGGCCGCTGCTCACAACATCAGCCCACCACGCCGGCTCCACACCGGCCTGGCGGGCTTGACTTTAAATACGGCCAAACGACGATTAGGGTCTGTGAGTGTGCGGAGGGCATGTAGCGCCGTGGCATTGAATGCACGGGACAATTGTAGTAACATACCTACAAATATTGAATAGCGCGGGAGGTCCATCATGTCCATTACCACCCTATCCAGCCGTGAACTCAATCAAGACGTCACCAAAGCCAAACGCGCAGCCAAGGACGGCCCAGTGTTCATCACCGACCGGGGTAAGCCTGCCCATGTTTTATTGAGCTTCGAAGCCTATCAGCGCCTCACCCTACAACGCCGCAACATCGCCGATGCGCTGGCCATGCCCGGCATTGAGGATATCGAGTTCGAACCGCCGCGTGCAGACATCACCATCCTACCGGCCGACTTAACATAATGTTCATTCTCGACACCAATGTTGTATCCGAATTACGCAAAGTAAAAGCAGGTAAGGCCGACAAAAATGTGACCGCATGGTGCGACAGTGTTGATGCTTCCGCGATTTTTCTCTCCGCCATGACTGTTCTTGAATTGGAAACCGGCGTACTGCAGATTGAACGACGCGACGCGAGCCAAGGTGCGCTATTACGCGCTTGGCTCGCGCATCACGTATTGCCTGAATTTGCCGGCCGGATACTGCCGATCGACACCACCGTTGCCCAGCGATGCGCCAAATTGCACGTACCGGATCGACGCTCCGAGCGTGATGCGCTGATTGCCGCTACCGCGCTCGTACACGGCATGACCGTCGTCACCCGCAATGGCGCCGACTTTGCCGCAACCGGCGTCGACATACTGGACCCCTGGCAGCGCCCATAGCGCGCCCCCTTCAGCGATCATTCCGCCCGGATTGACGGGGGTGTTGTGGCCGCAGAACGGTTTGCCAAGATGAATCGCGCGCAGTCCGCCGTGCCGAGCGGCGGACTGAACCAATAGCCCTGGAAGCGCCGGCCGCCCAGTTGAACACAGCGGTCAAGCTGCGGCAGGTCCTCCACCCCTTCCACCATGACGTCCATGTTCAGCCCCTGCCCCAGCTCGACGATGCTGCGGATGACATGCTCGTTGATGGCGCTGGGCGCCGACTGGGTCAGCGAGCGGTCGATCTTGATGGTGTCGATCGGCAGCGCGTACAAATAGCGCAGCGACGTGTGTCCCATGCCGAAATCGTCCAACGCGATGCGCACGCCGGCGTCGCGCAAACGCTGCAGCATGGCCAGCATGGCGTCGCTGGGGATCAGCATCGTTGACTCGGTGATTTCCAATTCCAGCAAGTGCGGCGGCACGCCATACTCGTCCAAAAGCGCCAACACGCCGTCGGCGAACGTCGCGCTCAGCAATTGTTTCGGCGTCACGTTGACCGCCAGCATCAGATCATCCGGCAACTGTCCGCGCCATGCCGCGCGTTGCGCCAGCGCGGTGCGCAGCACGTAATAGCCCAGCCGCTCGTGCCACTGCCTATCCTCGGCCAGCGCCACCGTCAGCGGGGGTGAAATCGGGCCGAACAATGGATGCCGCCAGCGCAGCAAGGCCTCGACGCCGTAAACCTCGTATGCCGGCGCGGCAACCTGCGGCTGGTAGACCAGTTCGAGCTGCGTCGCGGTGACTAGCGCATGATCGAGGTCGTTGGCCAGCATGTCCGCCATCGCGCCTTCGTCGCCGGGGAGACGGCACGTTCGCGGCACCTCGCCTTGATCGAAACGTTCCGCCGACACGCCCAACTGCCGGATCAGCGCCGCGCCCATTTTCATCCGCCGCCTTGCCGCCAGCCGCACGAAAGGAAAGTAAAGCGCCGTGCCGACGGCAAGGTTCATCGCTTGTAGGCCCAAACCGGTCCACGAGCGCGTGGTGAGCACGCCGCTCAACAACGCCGGTGTCGTCCAAGGAATGGTCGCGGCGGTGTGCGGCACCCACCCCAAGACGATCGCCGTGTACCCCATCAGCGTCTGCGCCAGCGGCACCAACAAAAAGGGAATGAAGTAGACCGGGTTGATGATGATGGGCAAACCGAACAGCAGCGGCTCGTTGACATTGCACAACGCCGGAATCAAAGCGAACAACGCGAAGCGCCGCGCGCCGCGCCCCCGGCCGGCAGCCAACAAGGCGACAATCAGGCACAGCGTGCTGCCCGACCCGCCCATGCGCGTGAACGCGTCGAAAAATTCCTTGGTGAAAATCCACGTCGGCTGGTGATGGGCGGCGATCGCAGCCAGATTGGCTTGCGTCGCCGGCACCCAGACCTTGGCTTCGATGGCGATCAGTAGATTGGGGCCATGCACCCCGACAAACCATAAGAGCTGGCAGGCGGCCACATACAAAAGCGCCCCGCTCAAGCTGTTATCCAGCCAGCCCACCACATGCTCATACGCCCCCGCCCCCGGCAAGCCCCCCGTGTCGACGCCACGCAAGAATCCAAGCGCGAGCGCGACGCATAGGATGGTCAGCACGGCGGCCGGCGTGGCCGCCAGCACCTCGCGCATGCGAATGTCGCCACCCATGAAATCAAGATGGTGCAGCGGAAAGACCACCCTCAAAAACGTAAAGAACAGAAAACTGCCGAGCGGCGCCAGTACGAAAACACGCGGCAACCCCTTGTCGATCGACAGCATCCGCGCCCAGGCGCCATCGCCATCGTTCACCGCCGTGAGAAAAAAACAGGCCAGCACAACGGCAATGGCAATCATGGGCGACACGGCACGCGTCCGATAGCGCTGATTGTGCATGGCGGTCCGGGCCTGGACATAGCCGATGAGCACGGTCAGCGCGGCAATGCCGAAGGTGCCATCGACAACGCTCGCCCAGCCGCGCCGCCATACCGCTTGCACGGAGGGAGAAAACGCCGGGGCCAGAGAGAGCGGCAACTCGCGCAGCAGGATAGCGAACGCGCCGATCATGATGAGCGGCAAGGAGAAAGTCAGTCCGCTGCGCATCGCGGTAAATAGCGGCAGCGACTCCAGGGTCAGGAAACTTCTTCGCAGCATCTGCGAAAACATGCGACTGCCGTTCGGTTTTCTCATGGAAAAGCGATCCGCTTATCGCTTCGATGAAAATATAACGGTATATATCATGCTTTTTTATTAAAAGATATTCTTATAAAAAAGACAAGCGATCATAAACAAAACAAACGCCATGACACTTTCACCACAGATTACCCCCTGCTTTGGCTGACCCACATCAAACAAAACCGTCTTTTTGGCGGATCACGCCTTTTGTTGATTCAAACGAAAGATATCCCGATTGACCTCTCCGAATATTTGAATCGGGTAAGGCTCCGTCGGTCGGCGGTTCGATCGATGGGGAATTCAAGTTCTCATTCAGCTTTGGATAAATCTCTCCATGAAAGTCGATCAAGCGAAGTACCCTGGCATCTCATGTGTCATCAATGGTAACGGTGCGGTCGCGCATGTGATGAATCACGTCTGCGGCGGCGTCATTGGCTACCCCATCACGCCCTCGACCGAAATCGCCGAGTTGTTTGAGGCGGCGCGCGCCGACGGCAGTGTCAACGTCTGGGGCAAACATCCGTTCTTCTTCAGTCCCGAAGGTGAGCACTCCGCGCAAAGCGGCGCGCTGGGCGCGGCGCTCACCGGCGGACAATACATTTCCAATGCCTCGTCGAGCCAGGGCATCTTGTATGCGATGGAATCGCACTACGTCACCGTCGGTAAGAAGGCCGGCGGCTTCGTTCTGCAGGTAGCAGCACGCGTGGTGTCGCGCCATTCGCTCAACGTCATGGCCGGACACGACGACGCGTACGCCCTGCTCTCGGCGGGCTACACCATTCTGTTCGGTTCCAACCCGCAAGAAGCCGCCGATTTGGCCGCCATCGCCTACCGCGTGTCCGCCGATTCGCTGATTCCGGTGGCCAACACCATGGACGGCTTCTCCACCAGCCACATGCTGAGCGAGGCCTGCTTGCCGGAACCGGCGTTGTTGGCCGAATTTGTCGGCAACCCGCAAGACCGCATTCCCTGTCCGACGCTCGCGCAGGAAATTCTGTTCGGCGCCAAGGGCCGTGTCGCCCAGCTGCGCCAATACCTGGCGCGCCATCGCGACGATATCCGCGACGCCGACCGGCAAGCGCTGGAGCAATACCTGACCGATCACGCCGATGCGGTCGAGAAAGACGCGAAGGGCGAACGCGTGGCGGAAACCCTCGGCTGGCTGCCGACCGAGTGCCATCGTCAATGGCGCCGCCAGTGGCGCAACGCGCATGAGAAAGGCACGCGTCAACGCGTGCCGGCGCTGGTCGACATCCAGAACCCCGGCTTGACCGGGCCGGTGCAAAACCAGCCGGACTTCCAAGCAGGGGCCGCCGATCACCGCACTCACTTCGCCAATGCCGTGCCGGGCATGGTGCGCCAGGCGATGGCCGAGTACTCGGCCCTGACAGGACGCCACTACGCGCCGGTACAGACATTCCATTGCGACGACGCCGACTATGTGATGGTCGGTTTGGGCTCGGTCACCGAAGACGTCGAAGCCGTGGTCGCGCACCTGCGCGCCAAGGGTGAAAAGGTCGGCCTGGTGGCGATCAAGCTGTTGCAACCCTTCCCCGAAGCCGAGGTGGTCGCCGCGCTCGCCGGTAAAAAGGCGGTCATGGTATTGGAGCGCTCGGAGCAGACCGCGCTGACCACCCTCGTTACCCAGGCGCTGTTCAAGGCGCGGGAAAACGCCGATCAGTCTCGCTATGCGGACATTCCCGCCATCGAACGCCTGCCGATCCTGACCACCGCCATCTTCGGCCTGGGTGGCCACGATCTGCAACCGCGCCACCTGATCGCCGCCTTCCGCCACCTGGCGGGCAGCCGTCCGTCGCCGCTCGTCTATCTGGGTAGCCAATTCTTCGACGACAACCCTTCGCCGCAGATGGCCGAGCTGCAAGCGCGCCTGAAAGCCGCCTATCCGGAAACCGAGTTCATGGCGCTGGAAACCGAAGCCAATCCGCGCCTGCTGCCGGACAGCGCCTTCCGCATCCGCTTCCACTCGGTGGGCGGCTACGGCACCATCGCCTCGGGCAAACTATTGACCGACATCCTGGCCGGCGCGCTCGACCTGCACTCGAAGGCCGCGCCGAAATACGGCTCGGAAAAGAGCGGCGCGCCCACCAACTACTACATCACGCTGAGCCCGGAGGCGATCAAGATCACCAATGCCGAGTTGGAAGACGTGGAAATCGTCATTTCGCCCGACCACAAGGTGTTCAGCCATACCAACCCGCTGCGCGGCCTGGCGCGTGGCGGCACCTTCATTTTGCAATCGAATGCCACGGCGGAGGAAATCTGGCGCGAGCTGCCGCCCGCGGCGCGCCGGACCATTCGCGAACGGGAAATCCGCTTCCTCGCCATCGATGCCTTCAGCGTGGCCAGCAAGCATTCGCCCTCGCCGGCGCTCGCGACGCGCATGATGGGCATCGCCTTCATCGGCGCGGTGGTGGGCCATGTGCCGCAGGTCACGGCCGGCGCGAGCCGCGAGGCGATTTTGGAAAAAGTGACGAAGCAAATCGCCAAGAAATTCGGCAGCAAGGGCGAGGCGATCGTCGAAGGCAACATGAACGTGATCCGCGATGGCATCGACGCCACTTGCGTGGTCGACTACCGCGCCGACGCGCTGGTGGCGATCGACGCCGAACCGGCCGCGGTGGCGTTCGCGAGCCCGGCCTTATCGGCGGGCATGTGCCGTCGCGCCGGCAGCTCGGCGTGCGGCGGTCTGTTCGACCGCGATTACTTTGAAGACATGGTGGCCAAGCCCTTCCGCGAGGGCACGATCGGCGAGGCGCCCGTACTGCCGGGCATCGGCATGTTCATGCCCAGCGCCACCGCCGCCGCCAAGGACAAAGGTCTGTTCCGCCGCACCGTGCCGGACTTCGATCCGTCGCTGTGCACCGGCTGCATGGAATGCACGCTGGTCTGCCCGGACGCCGCCTTGCCCTCGGCGGTGCACGACGTACATGAACTGCTGCGTGCCGGCATCCGCCGGCTCGACGTCACGCAGGCGCAACGCGACACCCTGATGGAACAGGTGTTCGCGCTGACCGACGCCGTGCGCGCCGCCTACCGCGCCGACAAGGACAATGCGCCGCTCTCCACGCTGGTCGAACGCTCGATCGACACGCTCGGCGACCTCTCGCCGGTACAGCGCACGCATTATGCGCAACTGGTCGCGCAACTGGCCACTTACCCGGTAGCACGCACCAAGCCGTTCTTCGACGCCATGGAAAAGGCTCAGCCCGGCAGCGGCGGCTTGTTCGCGGTCAGCGTCGATCCTTGGAAGTGCTCCGGCTGTCTGGAGTGCGTCGACGTCTGCGGCCCCGGCGCGCTCTCGCCGCTCGACCAAGACCATCGCGTCTTCGACAGCCTGCAACGGCGCTTCGAGTTCCTGTCGCGCCTGCCCGATACACCGGAGCGCTTCCTCACCGACGCGCTGGCCGCCGGCGGCGATACCAAGCGCCTGATGCTGGACCGCGACAACTACTACGCCATCACTGGCGGTCACGGCGGCTGCCGCGGCTGCGGCGAAGTCACCGCCATTCGCCTGGTGATGTCGACCAGCCATGCCCTGAGCGAAAAACGCCGCCGGACGCACATCCATGAACTGGAAGCGTTGATCGGCGCGCTGGAAGCCAAGCGCGACGCGCTGCCGGCCGACGACCAAGCGACCCGCGACCGTTACGAGCCGCTGGTGCTGAAGCTGGAGCAAGCGTTGTACGAACTGGAAAGCGGCCCGACCGGCGACGGCGAAAGCGGCACGGTCATCGCCAACGCCACCGGCTGCAGCAGCGTGTACGCGTCGACCTTCCCGTTCAACCCGTACAACGACCCGTGGGTCAACAGCCTGTTCCAAGACGTGCAACCGCTGGCCAAGGGGATCTTCGAAGGCATCGCCGCACGCAAGACCGAGCTTGTGCGCGCACTGCGCCAGGCGCGGCTGGAGCTCAGCGGCGACTACCGTCCGGAAACCCACGACAGCGTGCTGCGCTATCTCGACTGGCGCCAATTCAGCGCCGATGAAATCCAGCTGCTGCCGACGGTATTGACCATCGGCGGCGACGGCGCCAGCTACGACATCGGCTTTGGCGCGTTGTCGCGCATCCTGGTGAGCGGCACGCCGCTGAAGATCATGGTGCTCAACACCGGCGCCTACTCCAACACCGGCGGCCAAGCGTCGACCGCGAGCTACACCGCGCAAGACGCCGACCTCGCGCGTTTCGGCAAGGCGCACCCGGGCAAGCACGAACAGCGCAAGGAACTGGCGCTGATCGCCGCCTTCCACGGCAACATCTTCGCCTGCGTCAGCAGCACGGCGCTGCACGGTCATTTCCTGAAGAACACGCTGGCCTTCCTGGAATACACCGACGCGCCGGCGGTACTCGACGTCTACACGCCGTGTCAGGGCGAGCACGGCATCGCCGATCGCGCCTCGGCAGAACATTCGCGCCTGGCGGTCGAAAGCCGCATGTGCCCGGTGTTCGTGCATGACCCGCGCCGCGGCAACAGCCTATTCGAGCGGCTGTCGCTGGAGGGCAACCCGGATCTGGACAAAACCTGGAGCAAGACCACGCTGGAATATCTCGGCGATGACGGCCAGCTGCAGCTGTTGGAGATCGCGCTGACGCCGGCGCAGTTCGCGCTGGGCGAAAACCGCTTCAAGAAGCACTTCGGTCCGTTGCCCGTCGGCGCGGACGCCGTGCCGATCGAGGCCTTCGTCGAGCTCAATCCGGAAGCGCGCGACGGCAAGACGCCGTTCATCTACGCGGTGGACGGCAAACGCCGGCTGATCCGCTTGGCGGTCGACCTGCCGATCGTGGTGCTGGTGGAGGAACGCCGGCGCAATTGGCAACTGCTGCAGACGCTCTCCGGCCGGCAAGTCTCGGTGCTCAACGAAACGCACCGCGCCGAACTCGATGCCCTGCGCCGGCAGTATCAGGACGCCGTGGCGCAACGCGAAACCGGGCTCGATGCCCTGGCCCGCACCATGGCGGACCTGGCCACGTCGAGCAAGGCACCGCCCGCGCACGGACAGATCCCGATCGTGCCGGTCAGCGCCGCCCCGGCCGCCCAGGCCGACGCGTGCCCGGCGACCGCCGATAGCGCGCTGCTGCACTTCGATCAGGCGCACCAGGCCAAATGCACCAGCTGCAACACCTGCTACCAAGAGCTGCCGGAACTGTTCGAGAAGACCCGGATCGTGATCGACGGCCAAAGCCGCGAGGTGGCACAGCTGATTCCCGGCGCCTTGGAGCGCGTGGCCGTCACGCCGGAACTCAAGAGCCGCATCGCGCGGGTGATCGCCAACTGTGACGCGGAGTTGATTCAATGAGCACACAACCCTCTTCCTTCCATCCCGATGAGTTGCAGCGCTTCGCGGCCATGGACGAGGCGCTGGCGCAAACGCGCGAGCAAGTCGCCGAGCTCGAGCAAAGCGACACCATCGGCGCCTACAAGCGGCAGATGAAACTGTTGCAGCGCCGGCTGCTCAACCAGCCGGACGCGTTTCGCGACATTTTCATCGGCGACGGCATGCAGGCGGTGGTGTGGGAGTTCCAGCAAAAGGAACTCGGCGCCGATTTCGTGCACACGCTATGGCGCTCGCTGCTGGCCGAGGATGACGCCAGCCTGCTGCTGATGCGCTTCATCTGGAACTTGCCGCTCAAACTCAAGCGCAAGTTCGTGCTGGCGCTCGACCAGCATTTGTCGGCGCACTACCCGATGTTCAAGGGGCTGTCGGACAATTGGCCGCTCATGAGCCATATCCCGCCCTACATCCGCAGCGCCGAGGCGCGATCGGACGATTTCGGTCTGGTCAACCAAGGCTACCTCGGTTACATGAACGAAGGGTTTTCCGCGCGCGAAGTCGATCTATTCGTCTGGCTGGAGGCGCTGCGCGACAAGCAGTGCCTGGAAAAGCCTTGCGAACTGGGCGAGCATGTCGAAGGCAAAACCGACACCAAGGGCGGCTGTCCGGTCAAGATCCACATTCCGGAAATGATCGCACTCTTGGGCAAAGGCCACTTCAAGGAGGCGATGCAGCTGATTGAGAGCTGCAACCCCCTGCCCAACGTCACCGGCCGCGTCTGCCCGCAGGAACTGCAGTGCCAGGGCGTCTGCGCGCACCAGCGTCAACCGATCGAAATCGGCCAAATCGAGTGGTTCCTGCCGCAACGCGAGAAACTGCGGCAGGCGCAGAACGGGCTCGACGGCACCCTGACCGCCGATCCGTGGACGCATGGCGACAAGCCGCCGATCGCGGTGGTCGGGTCCGGCCCGTCCGGACTGATCAACGCCTACCTGCTCGCCGCCGAGGGCTTCCCGGTGACGGTGTTCGAGGCGTTCCACGAACTAGGCGGCGTGTTGCGCTACGGCATTCCCGAGTTCCGCCTGCCCAACGAGCTGATCGACGATGTGGTCGGCAAGATCAAACGCCTTGGCGGCCGGTTCGTCACCAACTTCGTCGTGGGCAAGACCGCCACCATCGAGGCCTTGAAGGAAGCCGGCTTCTACCGCGTGTTCGTCGGCACCGGCGCGGGTCTGCCGCGTTTCATGAACGTGCCGGGCGAACATCTGCTCAACGTCATGTCGGCCAACGAGTTCCTCACCCGCGTCAACTTGATGCAGGGTCTGAAGGGCGAGTACGCCACGCCGCTGCCGGAAACGCGCGGCAAGCACGTGGCGGTGATCGGCGGCGGCAACACCGCGATGGACTCGGCGCGCACGGCGCGGCGACTGGGGGCAAAAGTCACCATCGTCTACCGCCGCACGCGCGACGAGATGCCGGCCCGGGTGGAAGAGCTGCATCACGCGCTGGAAGAGGATATCGCGCTCAAGGTGCTGCGCGGACCAAGCGAGTTCATCGGCGACGAAAAAACCCATTTCGTCACTCATGCCAAGCTCGACGTGATGACGCTGGGCGAGCCGGACGCTTCCGGCCGGCGCAGCCCCAAAGCCACCGGCGAAACCGAGATGATGCCGGTCGATCTGGTGATCATGGCGCTCGGCAACGACGCCAACCCGATCATCAAGGACTCGGAACCGCGGCTGAAGACCACGCGCTGGGCCACCCTCGAGGTCAACAGCGGTTCGCAGCAGACCTCGCTTGAAGGCGTATTCTCCGGCGGCGACGCCACGCGCGGCGGCTCGACAGCCATTCGCGCGGCGGGCGACGGACAATCGGCGGCGCGCGAGATGATCGGCACCATCGATTGCGATCGCGCCGAAATCCACGAACGGGTCGCCAAGGCGCGGCGCTACACGGAACTCGGCTCCGAGCCGCACACCATCGTCGACCGCAAGGAGGTCGCCACCGGCATTGTCGAGTTGGAGGTGCGCGCGCCGCTGGTCGCACGCACCGCGCGCGCCGGGCAGTTCGTGCGTGTGCTCGCCTGGCCGAAGGGCGAACTGATTCCGCTGACACTGGCGGACTGGGACGCCGCCAAGGGCACCATTACGCTGGTGATCCAGGGTGTGGGCGCAAGCAGCATCGCCATCAACCGCATGAAGGTGGGCGAGGCCTTCACCGGCATTGCCGGCCCCTTGGGGCTGCCGAGCGCGTTGCATCCGTACGATGCCGACAGCACGGTCGTGTTCACCGCGGGCGGTGTCGGTCTACCGCCGGTGTATCCGATCCTGCGCGAACATCTACGGCTCGGCAACCACGCCACGTTGATCTCCGGCGTGCGCAGTGCCGACTTGGCGTTCTGGAACGGCGAGCACGAGCGCGTCGCCGCGCTGCAAGCCGAGTTCGGCGACCGGCTCGACGTGGTGTACACCAGTAACGACGGCACGCTCGGCGTGAAGGGTTTCGTGACCACGCCGCTGCAGCAGATGCTGGATGCGCAGAAGGCCGGCAACGGGCGCAACATCGCCGAAGTGGTCACTATCGGCCCGCCGCTGATGATGCGCGCGGTGTGCGACCTGACCCGGCCGTATGGGGTCAAGACCGTGGCAAGCCTCAACTCGATCATGGTCGACGCCACCGGCATGTGCGGCGCCTGCATGGTGCCGGTCAATCTCGACGGCAAGCTCGTGCGTAAACACGCCTGCATCGACGGACCGGAAATCGACGGCCACCTGATCGACTGGGATAAGTTCCTGCCGCGCTTTGGCCTCTTTAAACATCAGGAAAGCGAGAGCCTGGAACGGCAGAACCACGGCGGCTAAATCACGCGCCCTCGCCCCGGCATGACCGCGCTCCGGCACGGTTGCGCCGGGGCGTTCCATTTGCAAAACAGGTAAACTGCGGCGACACTGTCACGCCATCCAAATAGCCAGGAGCGCCCATGCCCGACGAACCAATCCGTTGCAGCTGGTGCGGCAACGACCCGCTTTACCAGGCCTACCATGACCAGGAATGGGGCCAACCGCAACACGACGACCGCCACTTGTTTGAAATGCTGATCCTGGAGGGCGCCCAGGCGGGACTGTCGTGGATCACCATCCTGCGTCGGCGCGAAGGCTATCGGCGTGTGTTTCATCATTTCGACCCGCAACGCGTGGCGGTCATGAGCGATGACGCGTTGGCGCAAGCGCTGCAGGACCCCGGCATCATCCGCAACCGGCAGAAAGTGGCCAGCGCGCGCGACAATGCCCGCGCCTTTTTGGCCATCCAGGCACAACACGGCTCGTTCGACCGCTGGCTGTGGGACCATGTGCAAGGTCAGCCGGTGGTGCGCCCGCCCGCGGCGCGCGAGCACCTGGCGACGTCGCCGTTGTCCGACCAGATCAGCCGCGAGCTGAAAAAAGCCGGCATGCGCTTCGTCGGCTCAACCATCATCTACGCCTACCTGCAAGCAACCGGCGTGGTCAACGACCATATGCCGGATTGCTTCCTGCATCCGCAACATCGTCTGGGATAAAAAGCGTGCGCGCGGCTTCTGCTGCGGGCGTAACGGCAACACCTTGAAAGCGGGAGTGGGGGCGAGCGTTTACTCCCGCCGTTGAGGTTTTGCTTCTACTCCCGCCGTTTCGCTTGCGCGGTCTTCCACTACGGGAGTAACGGCAACACCTTGAAAGCGGGAGTGGGGGCATCACGCGTTTCAGGGAAGCATGCAGTATTCGCGCGCGATGGCCGCGCCAAGGCGCGCGTTGTTCAGCACCAGCTGGATATTGGACGCCAGGCTATCGCCGCCGGTCAGTTCGCACACGCGCGCCAGCAGGAATGGCGTCGAGGCCTTGCCGCTAATGCCCTGCGTTTGGGCTTCGGCCAGCGCCTGTTCGATGGCGGCGTCGATCGCGGCCGGCGCCATCGCGTATTGCGGGGGAATCGGGTTGGCGATCACCATGCCGCCCTTGAGCGCCATCGCCCACTTGGCCTTCAGCACCGCGGCGATCTCGCCCGGCGCGTCCAGCCGGTAGTCGACGTTGAACGGACTCTCGCGCGTGAAGAAAGCCGGCAATTTTTCGGTTTGATAGCCGACCACCGGCACGCCGTGCGTTTCCAGGTATTCCAGCGTCAGACCCAGGTCGAGAATCGACTTGGCGCCGGCGCAGACCACGGCGACCGGCGTCTGCGCCAACTCCTGCAGATCGGCGGAGACGTCGAAGCTCGTCTCGGCGCCGCGGTGCACGCCGCCGATGCCGCCGGTGGCAAACACGCGGATGCCGGCCATGGCGGCGATGATCATGGTCGAGGCGACCGTGGTGGCGCCGGTCTCGCCCCGCGCGACGGTGAACGGCATATCGCGCCGGCTGACCTTGGCCACGTCGCGACCGGACCGGCCCAGGTGCTCGATCTGCTCCGGCGACAGGCCGGCCTTGAGCCGGCCGTCGATAATGGCGATGGTTGCCGGCACCGCCCCGTGAGCGCGTACTTCCGCCTCGACGCGCAAGGCGGTTTCCACATTTTGGGGATACGGCATGCCGTGCGAGATGATGGTGGACTCCAGCGCCACCACCGGGCGGTGGGCCGCCAGTGCGGCGGCGACTTCCGGATGAACATCCAAATAGCTGTGTTGGGTCATGATTACTCCGATTGCGTCAAAGTTCGGCTCATATGCTGGACAGCAGCCAGCGACAGGGTCGGGTTGTTAGTGGCGGGAGAGGACAGCGTAAGAGCCGCACATGCTTGCGCCAAGGGCAAGGTGTCGGCCAACGGCAGATCTTGCAGCCACCCCCAGGCGAGCCCGGCCATCAAGGCATCGCCCGCGCCGGTGGCGTTGACGATCTCGACATGTGGCGGCGGGCACCAGCCGCGTTGATCGCCATCGCTGAAGAACACGCCATCCGCACCCAGGCTCAGTACAAGCTGGCGCACGCCCTGGCGATGAAACCAGTCGGCTACCGCCGGCACGTCTCCCGCATCGGCCAGCGGCAGGCCAGACAGCGCCGCGGCCTCTATGCGGTTGGGTTTGAGTGTATGAATCTGCCCCAGCCACGGGCGGATGCGCTCGGCCTTGAACGCCGACACGGTATCGACGAACACCGGCGTGTCGCGCACCTCGGCGAACAGCCAGGCCAAGGCCTCGGCCGACAAGTTGGCATCGACAACGATCAGTCCCGCATGACGCACCAGTTCTCGCTGAGACCCAAGCAGAGAGGCATCGAGCCGAGACAGAATATCCATGTCGTTGATGGCGATCGACATGTCGCCGTCCGGGCCATGGATCGACAGATAGGTGGAGGTCGCGGCATCGGGCAGCACCAGGCAGGGGCGCACGTCGACGCCGGCGCGCTGTGTCGCTTCCAGCAGCGAACGGCCATACAGGTCGTCGCCTACGCAACTGATCAAGCGGCAATCGGCGCCGAGCCGCGCCAGATTTTCGGCGATATTGCGCGCCACGCCGCCAGGCGAACAGCTGACCCGCCCTGGGTTGGAGTCGGCCAAACGCAACGGCGCCGGCGTACTGCCGCGGATGTCCATATTGGCGCCGCCAAGCAGAACCACATAGCGCTGCTGCGCCAGGATATAGCCTTTGCCAAGGATCAGGCCTTTCTGCGTCAGGTTCATGATATGGCCGGCCACCGCCGATCGGCTGATCCCCAACTGATCGGCCAGTTGTTGTTGCGGAATCAGCGGGTCTTGCCGCAATAAGGCCAGAATTTCCTGTTCACGCTCTGTCATGGCAAACTTTTGTCCGTTAAACAAACTTTTGTTTGCATACTAGGCCGCGCCGCACGGCGCGTCAAGCCCTCGGCAGCATGACGTGCCGCGCATCCTGTCACACCACGGCATCCGCTTTTATAATTTGCCGCCCAACATTGCCCCCTCTCAACGCGCCATTACAATGGACAGTTGCTTGTCCAACTCTCTAAAGCGAGGATAACCGATGAAACAAGAACGCATTACCGTACTGGGTCCGCCAGAGTTCAAGGCCTTTCTGCTGCAGGAATCACGCAAGGAAGGGATCAGCTTGTCCGAACTCGTGCAACGCCGTTGCCGCCAAGCCACCGAACATGACGAAGCCATGTTGACGGAAATGACCGACGAGCTTGCCGTGGCGGTCGACGAGGCCAAGCGCGTGCTGGCGGAAGGATTGGTAGCGCTCAGACAAGCGCTGGGCGAACACGCGGCAGCCTCAGCAGAGTCCACGCCGTGAGCGCCGTGCGTGACGCCATCACCGCGATCCGAGAAGCGTTGAAGCTGGTGGAGGACGTCCAGCGCGTGGGAAGCAACCTCAAAGCGGTTGCCGAAGAATTACGTCAACATGACCATCGCATCACCCGGCTCGAAGCGAAATGGGAAACCGCCATCGAGCTGGCCCGCCTCCGCCCCAACCTCCCGCCGCGCCGCCTGGACGACTCGCATTGACCCGTAGCTAGCCGGACGCCGGCACCACGATCACAGTCGGTCACCGCCCCGAGTAATTTTTGTCGGCGACGTGCTGCCCATAGGCTTCCGGGTTCACACGCACTGGGTTGCGTCGCACAACCATCGCAAAGAGATCGCCGAGCTCATGTGGCGCCAGCACTTCCAGCGCGTCATCCTCAGTCAGGCGCAACGCCACGCGGGTGGCGTATTTCGGACGTCATCGCTTCATCGGGCGTACATGTAGCGGCGCGACCAGTCTAGCATCGACGCGGCTTGCCCGGCTTTGTGGCATAGCACTTGGAAGATCGCCACGTGATCCTGGTCGAACGCATAGCTGCAACCGGCGAGATACACCCGCCAGATACGGAACTGCTGCTCTTCCACCGTCCGGCGGACGGCTTCGGCGTGGCGCTCGTAGTTTACGCTCCACAGTTGCAACGTACGCGCATAATGCCGGCGCAGGTTCTCAACATCGATCGCCTCGAGCCCGCCTTGCTGCATGGTCTGCAACACCGCGCCGATATGCGGCAGCTCGCCATCGGGAAAAACGTAGGTATCGATAAACTTGCCGCCGCCGAACGGCGTTTCCACCGATTCGCTGTCGGACAAGGTGATGCCATGGTTCATGCACAATCCGCCCGGTTTGAGCAGACTCGCGATCTTGCTGAAATACGCCGCCAGATTGTCGCGTCCGACGTGCTCGAACATGCCGACGCTGGTGATGCGGTCGAACTGCCCTCGCACATCGCGATAGTCCATGATCTCGATGCTGATCTGCTCGGACAAGCCCAAGGCGCGCACACGTTCGCGGGCGAAATCGCATTGATTTTGCGACAGGGTTACGCCGGTAACACGGGCGCCGTATGTTTGCGCCGCGCGGATCGCCAACGCGCCCCAGCCGCAACCGATGTCGAGCAGCGTGTCCCCCGGGCGCAGCCGTATCTTGCGCAGGATATGGTCTAGTTTCTTGATTTGCGCACTGCCGAGATCCTCGTCGCCGTTTTCGAAATAGGCGCAGGAATACAGCATGTTTTCGTCGAGCCAGAGCCGATAGAAATCGTTCGAAACGTCGTAATGATATTGAATTGCGCGCTTGTCACTGGCCCGGGTATGGCGCGCGCCGCGCTGCCACGCGGATGCCAACCGCGCCATCATCGATTGGGCAAGCCCCACCTTCGCCGTGAAGCCGGACAGCGCATAGCTTAGATCGATCACGTCGAATAGCGAGCCATGAATATCCACGTGGCCGGTAACGTAGGCCGTGCCAAGCGAATCCAGCGTCGGATTGACCAGATGCGGCAATGCGCTGGGCGATTTGACGGCGATGACGACTTTGGGCTCGTGGTGATCGCCGAGATCGAACGTCTCCCCGCTCCACAGTCGAATCTGGGCAGGCAGATTCATTTGCTGACGCACGGAATGGGTAAACTCATCAAACAGTTTCTTGAACATGACATTCTCCTGCTTGATCTGGCGGAATAAAACAAGGACAGCGGGAACGGGCGTGAAACGCCCTGGCCGAGCAAAATAAGGAAGCACCGCCAGAGGTATGTGTAAAGCATACTCCAATAAAATCAGCGGGGTGTTTCGTTAGCGTGACAATCTAGCGAATAGGTATTTATACGATAATAAATATTATGATTCGTGTGCTTAGCAAGCTCAAAATGGAATATCTTGATTGGTTGTCTATGGCAATAAAATTGGATAAACCCCTTGCCCTACAGCCCTTACACCACAAGGTCCGCCCATCGTCCTTGCAAACGCGTGTTGTTGCTTTGCCCGATCGATTCACCCGTCCGTCCGCACAGCCAATCAATCGTTGATCCGCGCCTCAATGCACATAAGCTGCCCATAGCGATGAAAGCGGCATCACCAACACCAGGCCGGGCAGCAGATTGGCCACCGGAAACATTTTGATATCGCAAATGCGCAGGCCGGTCGCCAGCAGCAGCAGACCGCCGGCGGCGGAAAAGTCGGCCATCATCGCCGGGGTGGTCAGCGGCATGATCAGCGAAGCGAGCATGGCCAGCGCGACTTGGATCAGCACCAGCGGCAAGGCGATGGCCGCCACGGCATAACCCAGCGAGGTGGCGAAAATCGCCGCGGTGAACAGATCGAGAATGGTTTTGATGTACAGAATAGAGGGGTCACCGGTCATGCCCTCGTGCATGGCGCCGAAAATACCGGTGCCGCTGGCGCAAAACAACACCAGCAGCGCCACGTATTTGTCCATGAATTCCCGGTGCGATAGACCGGCATGCGGAGGGAAAATGTTGTCGACCAGACCACGCATCGCCCCCGCGGCGCGGCCCAGGTAACGTTCGACATAGCACAGCTCGCCAATGATGGCGCCGAGCACCATCGCCAGCACCACCGCCGGCATGAATTTCACCTTGATGATCAGCATCACCCCCAGCCCCATCGAGGCCAGGCCGAAGGTCAACGGCAACGTATCGCGCACCCGCTCGGGCACCCGGCCCCCGAGGCACGCACCGAAGAGGCCGCCGGCCAACACGGCGGCGCCGTTCACATAAGGTCCAATCAACATGCCATTTTTACCTTTGCATTGAAAAAACAATGCTCCCTAACCAGTAGGGAGCATTGTGGGTCAGGGCAACACGCCCTGGCGGACATGCGTCAAAGCGGGTCAGGCCGCCGGCACCTCGGCCAGGATGGCCTTCACCAAATCCCAGCAATGGGAGACGGAAGCGACTTCGACACGCTCGCCCGGCGCGTGCGCACCGCGGATGTTCGGGCCGAAGGACACCATGTCCATTTGCGGATACTTGGCGCCGATGATGCCGCATTCCAGACCGGCGTGAATCACTTGCACCTGCGATTCCGCCTTGAAGTCGCGGCGGTAGATGTCGCGGCACAGCGCCAGCAACTGGGACTGCGGATTCGGCGCCCAGCCCGGGTACTGGCCTTCGGAGCTGATATCCGCGCCGATGAGCGTGAACAGGCTGACGATTTCGTCGGCCAGCATCATGGTGCCGGAGTCGATCAACGAGCGGACCATGAAATTGCAGAACAACTTGCCTTCGCCGAGGCGGATCACGCCCAGATTATTGGACGTTTCCACCACGCCCGGCACGCGCTGGCTCATCGCCTTCACGCCATGCGGCGCGGCGTGCAGTGCGGCGAGAATCGTTTTTTGCTCGGCCGCATCCATGACATCGGCGGCCTGATCGGCCGCGAGACTCAGGGTCACGCCTTCGTCGATGCTGATCAGTTCGTCGCGCAGCGTCGCTTGCAAACGGTCCAGCAGGCCGGCCAGTTTGTCTTGGTCGGCCTTGGGGAAGGCCACCACGGCAAACGCTTCGCGCGGCAGCGCGTTGCGGGCGGTACCGCCGGTCAGGCTCGACAGGCACAGGTCGGTTTCACGACCCAGTTCGGTCAGCACGCGCAGCAGAATCTTGTTGGCATTACCGCGGCCCAGGTGGATATCGGCGCCGGAGTGGCCGCCGCACAGACCGGTCACCGACAATTTGGCGACCGCATAGCCCGCCGGCACGGCACGGGTGGCGAACTTGCGCTCGACGTTGACGTCGACGCCGCCGGCACAGCCCATGAAGAATTCGCCCCACGCCTCGGTGTCGAGGTTGAGCAGGTATTTGCCCTTCAGCAACCCGGTTTCCAGGTTGAGCGCACCGCCCATGCCCTGCTCTTCGTCCAGGGTAAACAACGCTTCGATCGGGCCGTGCGGCACGTTGGTGCTAACGAGCGCCGCCATGGCGAGCGCCACGCCGATTCCGTTGTCGGCGCCCAGCGTGGTGTTTTCCGCGACGAGCCAGCCGTCTTTCAGCACGGGGCGGATCGGGTCCTTGAAGAAATCGTGTTCGGTGCCGCTATTGGCCTGGCACACCATGTCCAGGTGCCCTTGCATCACCACGCCGACACGGTTCTCCATGCCCGGGGTGGCCGGCTTGCGGATAATCAGGTTGCCAGCGGCATCAATGACCGATTCCAAGCCATTGAGATCGGCCCAGCCCTTGAGGTAATCGCGAAGCTGTTCTTCGTGTTTGGACGGGCGCGGGATGTCGCACAAAGTCTGGAAATGCTCCCAGACTGCCTTGGGTTCGAGTTCGGCAATAACCATTGCACTACTTCCTATGAGCTATATGAGCTGGTTGCGAATGGCGCCGTGCTTAACAAGCGGCTCCGGGGTGAGCCGCCGCGAGGTAAGGGACCTAGAAGCACGTGACGCACCCCCATGGGCACGATCTAAATGCCGTTCTCATGGGGATTGAAAGAATGTACCACGTCAACTGTGAAAAGGACATAAAGCTTATTGATTCAACTCAATTATTGCAGCATCGTCGCGCTGTTCCTGCTGCAAGCGCCACATCTCGGCATAGCGCCCGGGCCGCGCCAAGAGCTCGCGATGCGTGCCCTGTTCGATCACTCTCCCGCCGTCCAACACCAGGATCCGATCGGCATCGACGATGGTCGATAGGCGGTGCGCAATCATCAAGGTGGTGCGATTGGCGGCGATTTCGGCCAGCTCTTGCTGAATCGCCTTTTCGGTGTGCGAATCGAGCGCACTGGTCGCCTCGTCGAAAATCATGATCGGCGGGTTTTTCAGCAAGGTGCGGGCAATGGCCACACGCTGTTTTTCGCCGCCGGACAGTTTCAAGCCCCGCTCGCCCACTTGCGTGTCGTAGCCCTGCGGCAAGGTCATGACGAAATCGTGGATATGCGCCGAACGCGCCGCGTCGATCACCTCGTCGCGCGTGGCGTCGTGCCGGCCGTAAGCGATGTTGTAGTAGATCGTATCGTTAAACAGCACGGTATCTTGCGGCACGATGCCGATATGGGCGCGCAACGAATCCTGCGTCAAGTCGCGGGTATCGACGCCGTTAAAGGTGATGCCGCCGTCGGTCGGGTCGTAGAAGCGGAACATCAGCCGCGCCAGCGTCGATTTGCCGGCGCCGCTCGCGCCGACCACCGCCAGTGTCGTGCCGGCAGGAATGTCGAAACTGAGCCGGTGCAGGATCTGCCGGTCGGGCTCGTAGCCGAAATCGACGTTGTTGAAACGCACGGTCACGGCCCGTGAGGCCAGCGGCTGCGCCCCCGGCCGGTCGGTCACCTCGGCGTGCGACTTCAACAGCGTGAACATGCGCTCCATATCGGCCAGGGAGTGTTTCATCTCTCGGTAGACAAAGCCGAGAAAATTGAGCGGCGCATACAATTGCGTGATGTAGGTGGCCACCAGCACCACGTCGCCGACGCTCATGGTATGGCGCACCACGCCGCGCGCCGCCATGGCCATGACCAGCGTGACGCCGATGGCGATGATGCCGCCCTGGCCGGCGTTCAGCATCGACAGCGACACCTGGTTCTTGATGGCGGAGGCCTCCCACTCGGCCAGATTGCGGTCATAGCGCTCTGCCTCGTAGCGTTCGTTATTGAAGTACTTGACGGTTTCAAAGTTGATCAGCGCATCGATGGCACGCGCGTTGGCGCGCGAATCCAAGTCGTTCATGCTGCGGCGAAACACCGTGCGCCATTCGGTCACCGACAGCGTAAAGGCGATATAGACGCCAATGGTGCCGAGGGTGACGACGGCAAACCAGCCCTGATAGCGAGACAGCAGGATACCGGTCACCATGGCGATTTCCAGCAGTGTCGGCAAGATGTTGAACACGGCGAAGTTCAGCAGGAACCCGATGCCGCGCGTACCGCGCTCGATATCCCGGCTCATGCCGCCGGTCTGACGCGCCAGATGAAAGCGCAGCGACAGCCGGAACAAATGCTCGAACACGCCGCGCGCCACGGTGCGCACCGTACCCTGGATCACCTTGGCGAAAATGGCGTCACGCAGCTCGGCCAGCCAGCTGGACATCAGGCGGGCAAAACCGTAGCCGACCAGCGCCGCCACCGGCACCGCGAGCAAGGTCGCCGGCACCGACAGCCCGTCGATGATGTGCTTCAGGTACAACGGGGTTACCACCGTGGCCACCTTGGCGAGGATCAAACAGGCGAGCGCCAGGGAAAGCCGCCACTTGAATTGCAGCAGGTAGGGAAACAGCGTCTTCAGCGTCTGCCAGTCGTGCCGATCGGTCGGCGCCGGACCGCTATGCGAGATGCGCATCGTCAGCCTTGTCGTTGATTGTCGAGGAAAGTCAGTGCAGCACGCGGCGCGCGACCAGCTGCATCTCGGGAATGGCCACTTCGTGGCGCTGGCCGTCGTCGCTCACAAGATGATAGCAACCGCGCATGCTGCCATAAGGCGTGCCCAGCGTGGCGCCACTGGTGTATTCGTAGCTCTGGCCCGGCTCGATGCGCGGCTGTTCGCCCACGACGCCCATGCCTCGCACCTCCTGCACCTGCTCATTGGCATCGGTGATGATCCAGTGCCGGCTGATCAGCTGCGCGGCGATCTTGCCGGTATTGGTGATGCGAATGTGGTAATGAAAAACGTAGACATCGGTAGCGACGTCCGATTGCTCTTCCGAATACGCAGCCTCGGGTTCGACCCGGAAGGCCAGTTGTTTGTCGGACATGGTTTCTCCTCTTGTCTGATGCGCGGCACGCGCGGGGGTTTCCCTCATTATATTATCCGAACAACGGCCCGTGAGCGCGTTACAATACCGCTTTCCCAATCTTGTCCCCGCCAACGCCATGCAACCGACCTACCGCATCGCTCCCAGCATTCTGTCCGCCGATTTCGCCCGCCTGGGCGAGGAAGTCAAGAACGTTATCGACGCCGGCGCCGACATCATCCACTTCGACGTGATGGACAACCACTATGTCCCCAACCTGACCATGGGGCCGATGGTGTGCGAGGCCATCCGTCCTTATACGCAGGCGCCGATCGACGTGCATTTGATGGTGAAGCCGGTCGACAGCCTGGTGCCGATGTTCGCCAAGGCGGGCGCCAATTTGATCACGTTCCACCCCGAGGCCTCGGAGCACATCGACCGCACGCTGTCGATGATCCGCGACCACGGCTGCAAAGCCGGCCTGGTGTTCAACCCGGCCACGCCGCTCCACTATCTGGACCATGTGATGGACAAAATCGACATGGTGCTGATCATGTCGGTCAACCCCGGCTTCGGCGGCCAAAAATTCATCCCGGAAAGCTTGAATAAAATTCGCGCCGCGCGCGCACGTATCGATCGCTGGACGCAAGCCCACGGCGGCGAGGTTTGGCTTGAGGTGGACGGCGGCGTCAAGGCCGACAATATCGCCGACATCGCCCGCGCCGGCGCCGACACCTTCGTGGCCGGCTCGGCGGTCTACAACGCCCCGGATTACCGCGCCGCCATCGACGCCATGCGCCGCGCGCTGGCGGGAGCCGCTTGATGCGCGCCCACATCGTCACAGGCGTGTCGCGCGGTTTGGGCCTGGCGATGGCGCGGCAACTCCTCGCCAATCCGTCGGCGCGGGTCATCGGCGTGGCGCGGCATGCCCCGGCGAATCTCGCGGCCGAATTCGGCGACCGCTTCCGCTTTGTCGCGGCGGACCTGTCACACCCCGACGAAGCGGCTCAACTGATGCCGCGCCTGCTGGCGGCGCTTGGCCCAGGACCATTCGTTTCGGTCGATCTGATCAACAATGCCGGCGTGGTCACGCCGATCGCGCTGGCCGGCCAGTATCCGCCACAGGCCGTCATCGATGCCATACAGATCAATCTGGTGGCACCCTTGCTGCTGGCCAATGCCTTCCTGGCCGCCGCGCCGGCGTTGACGCAAGACGCCCGCATCTTGAACCTATCCTCCGGCGCGGCCGTCAAAGCCTATCCCGGTTGGGGCGTCTATGGCGCAAGCAAAGCCGCAATCGATCACTTCAGCCGCCATGCCGCGGAGGAACAGGCGGGGCGAGGCGCGCGCGTGGCGGCGCTCTACCCCGGGGTCGTCGATACCGACATGCAGGCCGACATCCGCGCCAGCGACGCGACCCAGTTCCCCCTTAAAGAACGTTTTGACGCGCTCAAGGCCGACGGCGCGCTATCGCGCCCGGACGACGCGGCGCGGCGCATACTAAGGCACCTACGATGCGACGCGTTCGGCGACGAACCCGTCGTGGATATTCGCAACCTTCCTTTTGACTGATCCATGAAACTCGAACACATCAAGGCCATCGCCTTCGACCTGGACGGCACCCTGGTCGACTCGCTGCCCGACCTGATCGCCGCCGCCAACGCCATGCGCGCCCACCTGGACATGCCGGCGTTGCAGCACGCGCGCATTCGCGAGCATGTCGGCGACGGTATCGCGAGCCTCGTGCACCGCGCCATCACCGACGAACGCGATGCGCTGGCGCCGCACGACCAATGGGAGCAAGGCTACCGCTTTTTCGTGCAGTACTATCGCGACCATCTGACCGTGCACACCACGGTCTATCCGGGCGTCACCACCGGTCTGGGACTGCTGAAGGCACTGAATTTGCCCTTGGCGGTCGTCACCAACAAATCCGAACGCCTGGCGCAGCCGCTCTTGCAAGAACTCGCGCTGGCCGACGATTTCGCGCTGATCCTCGGTGGCGACACCCTGGCGGAGAAAAAGCCCTCGGCATTGCCGCTTTTGCACGTCAGCCAAGCCTTCGGCGTGCAACCTGGCGAACTCTTGATGGTCGGCGACTCGGCCAACGACGTGCTGGCCGCCCGCAATGCCGGCTGTCCGGTCGCCTTGATGCGCTACGGTTACGCCGATGCCGACAGTCTGAACGCCGATCTGACGCTCGATTCGCTGGAAACCCTCTACGACCTGATCAAGCCGGCAACGCCGGCCATCTGACCTCTCCCGGCCCGGGGGCTCCCGGGCCGCGGTTTACTTCGCCCCTGAATTCAGCAAGAATGCTTAAAAAACGTAATAAGAGCAGTCACTTTCTCTTGCCTACGACATAACAACATCAGGGACAAAGGCCAATCATGAAACAGAGCGAATTCGATGACCTGGCGCAACAGGGCTACAATCGCATTCCGGTCGTGCTGGAGCTCTTCGCCGACTTGGACACCCCGCTATCGGTTTACCTGAAGCTCGCCAATCAGCCTTATTCCTACCTGCTCGAATCCGTGGTCGGCGGAGAACGTTTCGGCCGCTACTCCTTTATCGGCATGCCTTGCCGCACACGACTGCGCGTCGAGCGCGAGTTGGTCGAGGTCGAGCAGGATGGCATGGTCGTCGAAAGACACACCGGCAATCCGCTCGACTTTATCGCCGCTTATCAGGCGCGTTTCCGCGCCGCGCCGGCCAACGGATTGCCGCGCAACACCTGCGGGCTGGTCGGTTATTTCGGCTACGACACCGTCCGCTATATCGAAAAGCGCCTGGCGGCCACGGATAAACCCGACCCGGTCGGGACACCCGACATCCAGTTGCTGTTATCCGAGGAAGTGGCGGTATTCGACAATTTGTCGGGCAAGCTTTATCTGGTCATCTACGCCGACCCGGCGCAACCCCGCGCCTTTACCCTGGCCCAGGCGCGCCTAGGCCAATTGCGCGCGCGACTGCGCACGCCGGTGGACATTCCGCTGTCGCTGCCGAGCCGGGCCTGCCGCGCCATTTCGGAATTCGGCGACGAGCCCTTCATGCACGCGGTCGATCAGTGCAAACGCTACATCCTTGATGGCGACATCATGCAGGTAGTGCTGGCCCAGCGCATGCAAATGCAATTTCAGGAGTCGCCGCTCGCGCTCTATCGCGCCCTGCGCAGCCTCAACCCGTCGCCCTATATGTTCTTCTACCATTTCGGCGACTTTCACGTGGTCGGCGCCTCGCCGGAAATTCTCGTGCAACGCCAAGACGGCACCGTCACCGTCCGACCGCTCGCCGGCACACGCCCGCGCGGCGCCACGCCGGATGACGACGTTCGACTGGCCGAGGAACTGTTGGCCGACCCAAAGGAGATTGCCGAACACGTCATGCTGATCGACCTGGGCCGCAACGACATTGGCCGCGTGGCCGAAACCGGATCGGTGCGGGTCACCGACAAGATGGTGATCGAACGTTATTCGCACGTAATGCACATCGTCTCGAACGTGGAGGGCCGCGTGAGCGACGACGTATCCAACATCGACGTCATTCGCGCCACTTTCCCGGCCGGCACGCTGTCGGGCGCGCCGAAGATTCGCGCCATGGAGATCATCGACGAGTTGGAACCGAGCCGGCGCGGCATCTATGGCGGCGCGGTCGGTTACCTCGCCTTCAACGGCGAAATGGATCTGGCCATCGCCATTCGCACCGGCATCATCAAAAACGGCATGTTGTACGTGCAATCGGGGGCCGGCATCGTCGCCGACTCCGTGCCGGCATCGGAGTGGCAGGAGACCCAGAACAAGGCACGCGCGCTGATCCGCGCGGCGGAAATGGTCCAGCAAGGGCTGGATGCCTGAGACCGCCCGCTTGGCGTCTTATAACCTGGCGCGCCGGCGCGCTTGCTGCAAACGCCGATCGGCATCCACCAACGCCAGCGCCACATCGAACCCGGGCGGCGCCACCAGCGCGCCGCCGCAATTCACCGCCAACGGCCGCCCCGCTCCCCGACCAAACGGCCTCTCCTGCATGACCAAGCGCACGCGGCGCTGAATCCGGCTTAACGCGGCGCGATCGCAGGGCGCGATCACGAGCGCGAACGACTCGGGCGAAAAGCGCGTCACAATGCCGGCGCTTTGCGTCACGCGCCGCAGCCGGCTGGCCGCCTCCACCATCAAAGCCGGCTCATCCGCAGGGGCGTCTTCCATCGTCAAAATCAATAGCGCGAATGGCGATGCATGCTGCCGGGCATGGCCGGCCTCGGACTGCAGCAAGGCCTCGAATCCGGCGCGGTTCCAGCAGCCGCTGACGGCGTCGAGCAGCGTGCGCCGCTCTTGGCAGGCCAAGAGACCCTGCTCGCTCGCGCGCGTCATGGCCTGACGATCTTGTTGCAAGGCATCCTCCACCGCGCGCGCCAAATCGTGCAGCATGGCCAATTGATCGTCATCGAGCTCACGCGGGCGCGTATCCATCACGCACAAGGTGCCGACCTTGAAGCCGAACGCGAGCCGAAGCGGCACCCCGGCATAAAAACGGATGCCTGGGGCGGCGCGCACCAGCGGATGCTGTCGAAATCGGGGATCCTGCCGGGCATCGGCCACCACCAGCGGGCCATCCTGCAAAATGGTATGGGCGCAGATCGACTGCGCGCGCGGCATTTCCGACCACCCCACCCCGACGCGCGATTTGAACCATTGCCGCTCTCGGCCGACCAGCGTCACCATGGCAATCGGCATCGACAGCGCTTGCGCCGCGACCCGGGTCAACCGGTCGAAACATTCTTCGGCGGGGGTATAGAACAGATCGAACGAATCGAGCACCGCAAGGCGCAGCGACTCATTGTCCGGAACGGGGGCTGGCTGCATGTTGAACCTGATCTCATCAAGCCGGCGATGCCGGCAAACGCAACTTGAGCGCTCGGCCGTCCGCCCCCCTTTTTTAGAATCCGTTCGGAATCTTTTGCGGCTGCGGCCATCGGTGCGCCCTTCTTCGGTATCGGCGATAGGCCTAACGAATGCAAGCTCCACCGCCGAAGAGCCCTTCGGAACACCAATATGTACATTCCATTACATATCAACACATTCGCCCAACAGACGACATTCCTGCCGTTTCCGATAATTCATTCAAACCAAAGCTGATTTTTGGCATAAGCGCCCCGGAAAAAGGCGCAAACGTAGAGACAGACACCGGCAAGCGCCACGCGCCTGGCCGGTGAAAAAACAGGACCCGACCGTGAAAAAACTGATTACGGCGGCATTGCTGATTGTGCTGGGAGCGGCGCAAGCCATGCCCGTGACGAAACCAGCAGCACCAGACACCGCCAGCGCCGTGATTCAGACCAAATCCACGGATCGCTCACTGATCGATATGGATTTTGACGACGACGAAGCCGCGCCGCCGGTCCACATTCACCACGCGACCGCCAGCAGCAAAAAGCCGGCGAAGAAATCGCTGATCAAAAAGGTCGACGCGTCCGGCAAGAAGGGTGCCGCGCCGTTGCGCCGCGTCAAATCGGCGCCAACGCCGGCATCGCAATAATCGCTTATTCCAATAATTTCTAAAAAAATAGAAAAACACTATTTTGTGGGAATATTGATTTTAGATAAACTCTCCGTCATACCTACTGTGCGGAGAGTACGATGTTTCGACCCCATGTACCCGGCGTTCACGCCCTGCTGCTCGCGCTGAGCCTGACCGGCGCCATTGCCGGCACCACATTGCTCAACGTCTCCTACGATCCGACGCGTGAGTTCTACCAAAGCTATGACAAGGCCTTTGCCGATTACTGGAAGAAATCCAGCGGCCAAGACGTGACCGTGCGCCAATCGCATGGCGGCTCGGCCAAGCAGGCCCGCGCCATCCTCGACGGCATCGGCGCCGACGTCGCCACATTGGCGCTCGGCTACGACATCGACACGCTCGCCGACAACGGTCTTGTGGCGAAAAACTGGCAAACGCGCCTGCCCAACAACAGTTCGCCCTACACCTCGACCATCGTGTTCCTGGTTCGCCAGGGCAACCCCAAGCACATCCGTGACTGGAACGACTTGATCCGGCCCGGCATCCAGGTGATCACCCCCAATCCGAAGACGTCCGGCGGCGCGCGCTGGAACTACCTGGCCGCCTGGGGCTATGCGCTGCACCGCAATCATGGCAGCGAGGCGGCGGCGAAAACCTTCGTCAAAGCACTGTACAAGAACGTGCCGATCCTCGACACCGGCTCGCGCGGCGCAACCATCACCTTCGCCGAACGCGGCCAGGGCGACGTGCTGTTGGCCTGGGAAAACGAGGCGCTCTTGTCGCTCAAGGAACTAGGCCCGGGCAAGGTGCAAATCGTCACGCCGTCGGAAAGCATCCTGGCCGAGCCGCCGGTGGCGGTGATCGACAAGAACGTCGACGCCCGCGGCACACGCAAGGTCGCCGAGGCCTATCTGAAATATCTGTACTCGCCGCAGGGGCAAACGCTGGCGGCAGCGTACTTCTACCGGCCGCATGACCCGAAGATCGCCGCCCAGTACGGCGCTCAGTTTCCCAAACTCAAGCTGTTCACCTTCCAGCAAACGTTCGGGGACTGGCGCGCCACGCAGGCCAAGCACTTCAACGATGGCGGCATCTTCGATCAAATCCAGGCGCAGTGAACCTGACGATCCATGGAGAAGGCGCGATGAGAGCACTGATTGTCGGTGGTGATACGGTGGAAACCGTGCGGCGCCAATTGGCCGCGCGCGGTTACGATCAAGTCGAGCACTGGGAAGGCCGCAAGACCGGCGATTGCCGCCGCACCTTCCCGCGCCGCATCGATCTGGTCGTGGTCATGCTGGGCTACGTCAATCACAATCTATGCAAACGGGTGCGACAGGAAGCGTTGCGTCAAGACTGGCCGGTGGAATATTTCGGGCGAAAAGTCGGCGCGCAACCGCAAAAGGCGGCGGCATGAGCGACGAACGGCTACGCGTTTTCATCAATCAGGTGCAAACGCACTACTTCAGCCACTTTCCCATCGTCGCTAACGCTGAGGGCGGCTACGCCGGCTTGTTTCTCAAATATCGGCTCGACAGCATGCTGACTCGCCCATATCCGGACATCTGGCTTGCCAGCACGCGCTTTCGAGCGCCAACCGGCCAAACGGTACGGGAAGACACCGTCATCGCGCTGTGCCGCGCCAGCGAAACCGCCGTGGTGCTCGACCGTTTCGCCCGCGCGCTGCATCTACTCAATCTCATGGAGCGCACGACGCCGTCACAGACGGCTTATTTACCGGTCAGCCAAGCCTTGATCGACGGCGTGAGCGACAATCACGGCGCCGTCTTTCGCGACATTGTCGATCGTCTGGCACTGCCTTGCCGCATCGGCATCCTCCTGCCCGCGGCACTGGAACGCGATCCGAACCGGCTCGCGCGCATTGCCGCCAGCTACCGCCGCAACGGCTTTGCCACCGCGCTAAACGGGGTGGACGGCTTTAGGCCGGTCGGCCTAAACGCCGCGTAGGGCGCAATCGGCGCGCAACGCGCGACATTGCGCCGAACACCTGACGCGTCTGCACACCCTACCCAAGGGGATAAACCGTCAGCCAGTCACCGGCGGACACCGCCGTCGACGGCGGCACTTCCACCAGACAATCCGCCGCGGCGCAGGCACTCAACATGGCCGAGCCCTGACCGGCAAGCGGCGTCACCTCCGGCTCGCCCGCGCTATTGAGACCCAGGCGACCACGCAAGAACTCGCGCCGCACCTCGCCACCGCCACGCGCAAAGACCGCGCGGGCCGCCAAACGCGCCGGCCGCATCGCCGCCGCACCGGCCAGCTTACGCAATGCCGGCGCCACCAGCAGATAAAACGTCACAAAGGTCGCCACCGGGTTGCCTGGCAGCATGAACACGTGCGCCGCCCCTGTCCGGCCCCATGCAAAGGGCTTCCCGGGCTTGATGGCCAAGCGCCAGGCATCGAGCTGGCCGATCTCGCACAGCGCCGCCTTGAGATGGTCTTCCTCCCCCACCGACGCGCCGCCGCTGGTCAGAATCACGTCGACCGCCTCCGCCACGGCGGCCAGTCGCGCGCGCGTCTGAGCCAGGTCGTCCGGCAGAATGCCGCCATCCACCACATCAACCGGCCATGAGGCAAGCCAGGCCAACAACTGATAACGATTGGCATCGAAGATTTTACCCGGCGCGAGTTCACCGCCCGGCTCGCACAGCTCGTTACCGCTAGAAAACACCGCCACGCGCAACCGCCGGCGCACGGACACCGTCCGGTACCCCTGACTGGCCGCCAGCGCGATGGCCGCCGGGCCCAATACACTGCCGGCCGCCAGCAACGGGGCGCCCACGGCAAACTCCTCGGCACGGCGTCGAACATGGCTGCCAACCGGCGACGGCGCATCGAGCCTGACACGGCCATCGGCGGCATGGGCGAGCTCCTGCGGAACCACCGCCGTGGCGCCGGCCGGCAACGGCGCGCCGGTAAAAATACGCAGCGCCTCTCCCGGCAGCAGGGCATCGGCCGGCGCATCGCCGGCGGCGGTGCGTCCGGCCAGGGCAAAATCCGTCAACACGCCATCGGGATCGGCCAACGCATAGCCGTCCATGGCGCTGTTATCAAAGGCGGGCGTATCCCATCGCGCCGGCAAGGGCTCGGCCAACAAGCGCCCGGCGGCGCTTGCCAGCGGCAGCGTTTCCAGGCCGGCAACCGGCGACAGCGCGCGTTCCAGCGCGTCCAGCGCCAGGGTGTAATCCATCATGGTGAAGCTCCACAATCGGGCGCCGCCTCGGCGCGCCATAAGGTTTCCAGCCGAGCAAGGGCGGCAGGATCATTCGCATTGGCAAAAGCGGGAGAGGCATCGAAGGGCACGCCTTGGCTGACGCACACCCCCAGCCAGCCACGCAGGCTGCGTCCGCCCTGACGCAGATAACCCGGCAGGCTCGTCAACGCTTCGCGCCGCACGAGCAACATAGCCGGTTCGGGACCCGCCGGCGTCTGCGGATAGCAAGCGCCGCAATCGGCATGATGCCGGAGAAAATCGCCCAGCCGCGCCGTCAGATCGGTCGGCAGCAGCGGCGTATCGCAGGGAACAAGCTGAACGAACCGCACCGACGCCGGCAGGCGCGGCGCGAGCGTCGCGAGCCCCGCCAGGGGTCCCATGCCGACCCAGTCCGGGTCGTCGCGCAACACCGGCGGCCCGAGCAGACGATAGCGGTCGAGCGTCCGGTTGGCGCTCAGCCATACCGCGCCCACCTGAGGCGATAGCCGCGAGAGTACGTGTTCGATCAAGGCGCGGCCTGCCAGCGGCAGCCAGCCTTTGTCGACCCCGCCCATGCGCCGACCCTCGCCGCCGGCGAGGAGCAGGCCAGCCACCTCGGCGCGCTCAGGACCAGCGCCGGCAGGCATCGTCATCGGAAGTCTTTGCCTCAACCCAGCGCTCGCTGCCGTCGGCAAAGCACTCGCGCTTCCAGAACGGCGCCTGGGTCTTTAGATAATCCATCAAGTACTCGGCCGCTTGGAAAGCCGCTTGGCGGTGTGAGGACGCCATCAGCACCAGCACGATGCCCTCGCCCGGCCGCAAATGGCCGACGCGATGCACGACCCGGCAAGCCAACAGCGGCCAGCGCGTGGCCGCCTCGCGGGCAATGCGGGCGATCTCGCTCTCCGTCACGCCGGGATAGTGCTCTAGAAACAACGAAGCCAGGGCCACTGGCCCATCCTGGCCGCGCACACGGCCGACGAACGCCACCACGGCCCCGGCATCGCCGGCCTCGGCCGCCAAGCGGGCCTCTTCCTGCCCCAGATCGAACACGTCCGCAGACACCGTGACCGACAATCGCATATCAGCCTCCGGTGACCGGCGGCAGGATGCCGACCTCGGCGCCGACGGGGATTGCCGCCTCGCCCTGCACGATGGACTGGTTCACCACCAGGCGGAACACCTTGCCCGGCGCCAGCGCCGCATCCCAGTCCCCGCCGCGCGCGCGCAGACGCGACAGCAGGTCGCCGGTGGTGCCGCCTTGCCAGTCCAAGGTCTCCTGCTCCAGGCCCAGCGCGTCTTTCAACACGCCAAAATAGCGCACGTTGATCATGTCCATTTCCTTTAATTCTTGGCTCGCGCCCAGGCGGCGACAAAATCCGCCACCGCCTCGGCGTCGTTCAAATCCAGCACAGGCCGGTCGGCAGCGAGCGTTTGATCGCATGCCACGGCGATGATGTCCGGGTCGTCCGGATAGCGCGGCGGCTTGCCCACACTTGACCGGTAGACTTCCAACTTGGGCAGCGCCAGCCGCTTTTGGCCTTCGAGCAGCACCAGATCCACCTCGGACAGGTGCGACAGCTGTTCCGCCAGTGTGGGCTCACGGTCCACGTCGGCAAAAACCGCCCAGCCGGTGGGCGACAGCACCATCACTTCGGTGGCGCCGGCTTGCCGCAAGCGGTGGCTGTCCTTGCCGGGCTGATCGAATTCGAGCGGGTGATGGCAATGCTTGATGACCGCCACCCGCAGGCCGCGCGCCCTCAGTAGTGGCAACACACTGGCGATCAACGTCGTTTTGCCGCTGCCGGACCAGCCGATCACGCCCAGGGTTTTTTGCATTATCGTTCGATTGTCGCGTAGGTGCCGAAAAGCGTTGTTCGATGGCCGCGCGCACGGTGGCGCTTGTTCGCCGGCCCCTGTAGCGTTATGTTAACCCGATTTTATATTCAACAGGCTCATTCCATGTCCGCCCTCACCCATTTCGATAGCGCAGGCCTCGCCCATATGGTCGATGTCGGCGACAAGCCGGAAACACGCCGCAGCGCCAGCGCCACCGGTTTCATCACCATGAAGCCGGAAACCTTGCGTTTGGTCCAGGAAGGCCGCGCAGGCAAAGGCGACGTCATCGGCGTGGCGCGCCTGGCCGCCATCCAAGGCAGCAAGCATACGTCGCAATTGATCCCGTTATGCCACCCGTTGGCGCTCACCCACGTCAGCGCCGAATTCTCCCTGGACGAAACGGCATCGCGCGTCACCGTGGTCGTCACCACCGAAACCGTGGGCCGTACCGGTGTGGAGATGGAGGCGCTGACCGCCGTCATGGCGGGGCTGTTGACGGTTTACGACATGCTCAAGGCGGTAGATCGCGGCATGTGCATCGATGGCGTGCGGCTACTGGAGAAACAAGGCGGCAAGAGCGGGCACTGGCGCGCCGGCAATTAGCCAAATAGCATATTTACACCGTTTTTGGCGCAGAGGTATTGCACGGTTTATGTCATTTATTATAAAAAGATACTCAATTTGCATGACACCGTGATCAATAACCCAAACGAATCGGCAGGGCCACCCCCGGCGCCGATTCATCGTGGCGCGGATCCGCCGGCTAGCCGCACATCGGCCCGTCCGGCACCCGCCCAATACGGAGCGCGCCTTGACGATCATTCGCCAACTCACCCTCACTCTCATCGCCGCGCTTTGCGCCCTGCTCCTGATCGGCGGCTACGGCATCTGGCAAAACCGCCAAGCGCAAACACGATTCAATACCGTCGAAACCGGCACCCTCCCCAGCTTGAAACTGATGAACGCCGCGGTGCGTGCCGCCAGCGAAATCCGCACCGCCACGCTCAAACATGTCATGGCGCAAGATGGCGGCACCAAATCCGAACAGGATCAGGTCATCAGCGACAATGACAAGGTCTTCGACACCGCCATGGCCGACTACCTGGCCCGTTACATCAGCGACGACGAAGACCGCAAGATGGTGCAAAACGACCAGGCCGCCATGGCCGACGCGCGCGCACTGCGCGATCGGATTTTGACGCAGTCGCGCGCCTATCACAGCGATGAAGCCCGCCCACTGCTGATGGGCGCGTTTTCCGACACGATGGCGAAGTTGATGAAGACGCTCGACAAACACGCCAAGTACAATTACGACCAAGCCGACCGGCTCGCGCGGCAAAACGACCTCGCCTACACCACGGGACTTGTACTGTCCCTCATCGTGCTGGTGGCCGGGTTCGCGCTTTCCAGCCTATTGGCCGCGCATCTGTTCCGCACCATTCGCACGGGGCTCGCCAACATCGAAACCACGCTGAGCGGCGTCAGCCAGAGTCTCGACTTCACCCAGCGGGCCAAGGTGCTGCGCCGCGACGAAATCGGCCAGACCGCAGAGGCCTTCAACGGGCTGCTCGACAGGCTGCAGCGCAACCTGCAAAACCTGCGCGACGGCGCGCAACTGGTCAGCGCCGCCGCCCACCGTCTCTCCGACACCGCGGGCGACACCTCAACCGCCGCACAGACGCAGAACCATACGGCGGCCAGCATGGCGGCGAGCGTCGACGAAATGGCCGCCAGCACCGAGCGCGTCACCGAACAGGCCCGGCTGACACGCGACGCCGTCAGCGCCGCCGGCGCGTTGGTTGAAGAAGGATCGACCATCATTGCCAAGACGATCGAGGATATCCGCGACATCTCGCGCGCGGTGCAAACCTCGTCGGCCAGCATCCAGCAACTGGCCGGCTGCAGCGCCCAGGTTGCGTCGGTCATCAAGGTGATTCGCGACATCGCCGACCAAACCAACCTTTTGGCATTGAATGCCGCCATCGAGGCGGCGCGCGCCGGCGAAATGGGACGCGGATTCGCGGTGGTGGCCGACGAGGTGCGCAAGCTTGCCGAACGCACCGCGCAATCCACCCAGGAAATTGCACAGACCATCACCACCATGGAAGACAGCGCCCGTCAGGCGACAGAACAGATGCAAATCGCCGCCGAACTGGTGCAGACCGGCGTCAACCGCGCCGACCAGGCCGACCAGGCCATTCGCCGTATCGGCGAGAGCGCGAGCTCGACCACCAGCAACATGCACGCCATCGCCGAGGCGATCCAAGCCCAGGAGGAAGCGAGCCAAAGCATAGCGGCACAAGTGGCGCAAACGACGCGCATGTCCGAGGCGTCGCACGCTGCGGCCACCGCTTCGCTAGACAGCACGCGCGAACTCGATCAGCTGGCGCAAAACCAGCTCAGCACGTTGGCGCAATACACGTTCTGACAGGCGCGGGCCGCCCCCCGCGCTTTTCCATTCCCACAATATAGACAAACAGTCCACAGTAGATTTTTTTGTTTACAAAGCAGACGAATAAATCTAATCTATACGAAATAGTCCATTTCGGAGCCCCCCATGACAAGCCGCCATCAAGCGACCGCCGATGCCATCGCCACCCTGCTTTACCCGTATGCGGAAGTGGTGCTGCACGACATGGCCAGCCACACGGTGGCCTATATCGCCAACAATTTCTCCAAGCGCTCAGTGGGCGACGACTCGGGGCTGGACGAACTGCCGGCAAAACTGGAAACCGACATCATCGGCCCCTATGAGAAGCTCAACTGGGATGGGCGCAGACTGCGCTCGATCAGTGTGGCGTTGCGGGACGAGGCCGGGCGAATCGAAGGGCTGATGTGCATCAACATGGACATCTCCGTGTTCGAGAGCGCGCGTGCCGCGCTGAACCTCTTCCTCAGCGGCGACCGGGTCGTGGCGCAGCCGGATGTGCTGTTCCAGGACGACTGGCAGGAACGCATCAACCAGTTCATTCACCGCTGGCTGCGAACGCGCCAGCTCAGCCTGTCGATCCTGCAACGCGAGCACAAGCGCGAGCTCGTGGAAGCCTTGCAGCAAGAAGGCGCCTTCCGCGGGCGCAACGCCGCCAACTATGCCGCCAATGTCCTCGGCATGGGACGGGCCACGATTTATAAATACCTGAAAGAGATGAAGGAACCGACATGACGCCACTTTTCACCGATATCGTTCAAGCCCATCACGCGTTGCGGCCGACCGTCCGTGTCACGCCGACCGACTACAGCCTGGGCCTATCACGCCTTACCGGCTGCGAGGTGTACTTGAAAAGCGAACACCTGCAACACACCGGCTCGTTCAAATTCCGCGGCGCATGCAACAAACTGCGGCTATTGGCGCCGGAACATCGCGCCAGCGGCGTAGTCACCGCCTCAAGCGGCAATCATGGCCAGGCGCTGGCGCTCGCAGGACGCAACGCCGGCATTCCGGTGACGGTTTACGCGCCGCAAAGCGCGGCCGCCGTCAAGCTGGACACCATCCGCGCCTACGGCGCCACGCTCGAGCTGGTCGCGGGCGACGCGCTGGCGGCGGAGCTTGCCGCCGCCGATGCGGCACAGCGGCTCGGCGTGCCGTTCGTCTCGCCTTACAACGATCTGCAGGTCATTGCCGGCCAAGGCACCGTGGGCATGGAACTAGCCGAACAGATGCCGGATCTCGACGCGGTGTTTGTCGCGGTAGGCGGCGGCGGATTGATCTCCGGCATCGGCGCCGCGCTCTCCGCCTTGGCGCCGCGCACAGAGATCGTCGGCTGCTGGCCCGCCAACGCGCCTGCCATGCACGCCTGCCTGGAAGCAGGCCGCATTATCGACGTCATGGAAACCGATACCCTATCGGACGGCACCGCCGGCGGCGTGGAACCGGGCGCGGTCACCTTCTCGCTGTGCCAGCAAGTCATCGACCGGCACGCCTTGGTTTCAGAGCAGGAAATCCGCCAAGCCATGCGCGCGCTGGCACAAACCGACCGCTGGATGGTCGAGGGCGCTGCCGGCGTGGCCTTGGCGAGTCTCTTGCAGCTGGCGCCGCAGTATCGGGGACGCAAGGTGGCCGTGGTGCTGTGCGGCCGCAATATTGTGCTGGAGAAATTTATCAAGGCCGTGCAATGAAGATCCTCGACAAAACCCAAATCCTAGCCCGCTACGACGCAGAGCGCGCCACGGCGGCGATCCGCGAGAGCCTGATCGCCTATTCGGCCGGGCGCGCGCAACTGCCGCCGGTACAGCATTTCGTCTTTGCGGCCGACAACGGCGACGGTTGCGTCAAATCCGGTTACCTCACCGGTGACGATCTCTTCGCCGTCAAGGTCGCCTGCGGGTTTTACGACAATCCCGCGCGCGGCCTGCCGAGCAACCAGGGGCTCGTCATGGCGTTCAACGCCCACACAGGCGAACCGATGGCGCTTCTGCAAGACGAAGGCTGGCTCACCAGCCTGCGCACGGCGCTGGCGGGGCGCCTGGCCGCCGAAGTGCTGGCGCCGACGCGAATCGACGCCATCGGCATCGTCGGCACAGGCATGCAGGCGCGCTTGCAACTGCAAGCACTCGAGGCCGTCACATCCTGCCGCGAGGTATGGCTGTGGGGCCGGCATGCGGCGAGCCTCTCCGCCATGACCCATGAACTCGCCGATCTCGGCTACCGTGTCCATCCCACACGCGACGCCGAGCCGCTGGCGCGGCAGTGCCAGCTGATCGTCACCTGCACGCCGTCGCGCGCGCCCATTCTTAGCGCCGACTGGATCCAGCCGGGCACGCACATTACCGCCGTGGGCGCGGACGCCGAAGGCAAACAAGAGCTGGAAACCGCATTGACGGCGCGCGCGGACCGCGTTGTCGCCGATGCCGTCGCACAGTGCGCGGCCTACGGCGAAATCTCGCACGCGCTCAAGGCCGGCTTGCTCGCCGAGTCGTCGCTATCCGAGTTGGGGAAGGTACTCGCCGGCGAGCAGCCAGGGCGACAGCACGCCGATGAGATCACTCTGGCCGACCTGACCGGCCTCGCCGTGCAGGACGTGGCCATCGCCAAAAGCATCCTGGTCGCTACTGGCCAAACCGACTGAACCAGGGTATCGTTATGTACTTTAATACATAACGATACCATGCCCCGCACACCCTCCTCCGCCAACGATCGCCAAAGCGGACGGCTCGCGCTGTTGGCCGCCGTTCAGGCCACCGGCTCGATCAGCGCCGCCGCCCGGCGCGTGGGTCTGAGTTATAAAGGCGCATGGCAAATTCTCGACGCCATGAACCGCGACAGCCGAGAGCCATTGTTCGTACGCACCAGCGGCGGCGCGGGCGGCGGCGGCACGGTGCTGTCGCCGCGCGGCGAGGCGATGCTGGCCGCGGGCGCCTTGCTCGAACGGCTGTCGCAGACATTGGCCGACGCGCTCGATGGCAATCTGGACGGCGCTTTGCTGGCGCGGCTGGGGCTCCACACCTCGGCGCGCAATCAATTCGTCGGCCGTATCCACTCGCTGACGCAAGGCGCCGTCAACGACTTGGTCACCGTGGCGCTGCCGCAAGGCGAGAAACTGCAAGTCAGCGTGACGCGCGAAAGCAGCCGCCAGATGAAACTCGCTCCTGGCGGCGAAGTATTGGCTTTCTTCAAAGCGGGGGCGATCCTGATCGCCCACCCGCAGCAAGCGCATCGCATCGCGCTGCCAAACCGCCTGAACGGACGCATCGGACAAATTCAACCCGGCACGGTCAACAGCGAGCTCACGCTCGAGCTCCCCCACGGCCTCACGCTGCACGCCATGCTGGACACCGCCACGCTGCAGTGCCTGGCTTTGGCGCCCGGCGCACCGGCCACCGCGCTGATCAGCCCATCCGACATCATTCTGGCCACATTGGCCTGACATCGAGGGAATCCGCCATGAAAAAAACCCTGCTCTGCACCCTGCTCGCCGCCTTGCCGATGACGGCGCTCGCCGCCCCGGTCAAGGTCGCGGTGGCCGCCAACATGCAATACGCGTTTGCCGACATCGCCAATGCCTTCACCCACGACACCGGCGTGGCGGTACTGCCCTCGTATTCGTCCTCGGGCAAGTTCACCGCCCAGGTCATGGCCGGCGCGCCGTTCGAGCTGTTTTTGTCGGCCGACAACACCTTCCCGCAAAAGCTGCAAGCCGCCGGTTTCACCCTGAACGCGCCCAAGACCTACGCCATCGGCACCCTGGTGCTCTGGTCGCTCGATAGCGGCTTCGACGGCGCGCACTGGCAGCAATGGCTGAAAAACGCCAGCGGCAAGGTCGCCATCGCCAACCCGCAAACCGCGCCATACGGCACCGAAGCGATGCGCGCCCTGAATTACTATCACCTCGCCGATACCGTCAAGCCGCGGCTCGTCACGGGCGACAGCATCGGCCAGACGGCCCAATTCGTGGCCAGCGGCGCGGCGCAAGCCGGCTTTGTCGCCAAGGCGCAAGTGATCTCGACACAGATGCACGATCAGGGGCATTGGGTCGAGGTACCGTCGCAAAGCTACACGCCGATCGTTCAGGACATGGCGCTGCTCAAACCGGCCGAGACCAATCCGGATGCCAAACGGCTGTTCGACTACCTGCAAAGCCCGGCGGCACGCGCCATCCTGCAACGCTACGGCTACCGCCTGCCATGAACCGTCTCGATGCGGTGATCGTCGCGCTGCGCCAAACGGACGGCATTCAACTGCTGGACGCCCGAATGGGGCAGCAGCCGTGCACGGCGCTGATGCTCGGGGATGCGCGCATGCCGTCTTGGCAGCTGGGTCAGCGGATTACGCTGGCCTTTCGCGAGATCGACGTGGCGCTGGCGCGCGAGCTGTCCGGCATGCTCAGCATCCGCAATCTGCTGCCCTGTACGGTACTGGCGGTGACGCACGGCGACTTGATGAGCCGCATCGACCTTTCGTTTGAGGGGCAACCGCTACAGGCGGTGATTACCCGCGGCTCGGCCGAGCGCTTGGCGCTCGCGCCCGGCATGGCGGTGCACGCGCTGATCAAGGCCAACGACATGCAGTTGTTCGACGAGGAGAAGAGCGATGCCTGATCTCGCGCCTTTGTGGCTCAGCGCGCGGCTGGCGCTGCTGACGACGTCGATTTTGCTCGTCATCGGCGTGCCGCTTGCCGGCTGGCTGGCGCATCGCCGCTCGCCGTTCAAGCCAGTGGTGGAAACGTTGATCTCCATGCCGCTGGTACTGCCGCCCTCGGTGCTGGGGTTCTATTTGCTGCTGCTGTTGACCCCGACGGGGAGGCTGGGCGGCTGGTTGCGCGACACGCTAGGGCTGCAATTGGTATTTTCGTTTCCGGGGCTCGTATTCGGCTCCGTATTGTTCAGCCTGCCCTTCATGGTGCAGCCGGTGGCCGCGGCGCTCTCCGCGCAGCCGCCTAGCCTGCGCGAGGCGGCCTGGACTTTGGGCCGCTCCCGGCTAGGCGCCTTCCTGGCGGTGGAGTTGCCAGGGGTGCGCGCGGCGCTCGCCGCCGGCGCCGTGATGAGTTTCGCCCACACGGTGGGCGAGTTCGGTCTGGTGCTGATGATCGGCGGCAATATTCCCGGCGTGACGCAGGTCGCCTCCATCGCCGTCTATCAGCAGGTCGAACAGATGAATTACCCGGCCGCCCACGTTTACGCCGGCATTTTGTGCGGATTCGCCTTCGGCGTGGTCCTGATCGTCAATCTGTTGCGGCGCTATGCCGATCGGCATGGAGCCAACCGATGATCCGCTTCGCGTTCGATTATCAGGCGGAACCGGGCGCCTTTCATCTCCTCGCCGAAGGCGCCTTGCCGCTGGGCAAAACCACGGCGGTGTTCGGTCCCTCGGGGGCCGGCAAAACCACTTTCCTGCGCCTGCTGGCGGGCCTGGAGCGCCCGCACAAAGGCCAGCTATCGTATGGCGAGGAAATCTGGCTCGACGGACGGCGGCAATTGCCGGTACAGCAGCGCGGCATCGGCATGGTATTTCAGGACTTTGCCTTGTTTCCGCAGCGATCCGTGCGCGAGAACATTGCCTTTGGCGCCGGCCGCCACGGCCAACCGCTGGTGGAGGAACTCCTCGCCCTGACAGGCCTCGCGCCTCACGCGGCGCAGCGGCCCGCGTCGCTATCGGGCGGTCAACGGCAGCGGGTCGCGCTGGCGCGCGCGCTGGCCTGCCGGCCGCGGCTATTGCTGCTCGACGAACCGCTCTCGGCGCTCGATCTGTCGCTGCGGCATGAATTGCGGCAGATGCTGCGCGACATGCAGGGGCGATTTGCCTTCACCACGGTATTGGTCAGCCACGATCTGGCTGAAGTATTCAGTCTGGCCGACCACGTGCTGCAGCTCACCCAGGGCCGGGTGACGGCCCAAGGCTCGCCCGCCGAACTGTTTCTCGGCGCCGGCGGCGATCGCGGCCGTTGTCTGCTGCACGCCACGGTGCTGGCGGTGCGGCCAGCCGACGTCTTGTGGCGCGTCAGCGTCCAGGTAGGTCAAGAGCTGGTGGATGTGCTGGTCAGCGCCGCGGAGGCGCAAGCGCTCTCGCCCGGGCAAACCGTCGTGCTGTCGGCCGGAGCGCTCAGCGTACAGTCCTGACGCTTGGCCAAGCTGTAGTCGGGCCACTACCGCCTGTGGCCGTCGTCGGGAAAAATCTGGGTGAAATGGTTGCCGTCACGACCAAATCGAATGACAATGGCGGTTCCGCACCCCCCAACGATACGTCCGTTTTCAGAAGGTCGCCATCACTCATGCTTCTCATGATCGACAACTTCGACTCCTTCACCTACAACCTGGTGCAATATCTGGGTGAACTGGGTCAAGACGTGCGCGTGTACCGCAACGATGAGATCACGCTCGACGAGATCGAGGCGCAGAAACCCAAGTATCTGATGATTTCGCCCGGTCCCTGCACTCCCGATGAAGCGGGTATTTCCCTGGCGGCCATCACCCACTTCGCCGGCAAAGTGCCCATCCTGGGTGTATGCCTCGGCCATCAAAGCATCGGCCAAGCGTTCGGCGCTCGCGTCGTCCACGCCAAGACGCTGATGCACGGCAAGGTCTCGCCGGTACGGCACAACGGCGGCGGCGTCTTCGCCGACTTGCCTTCGCCGATCACCTGCACCCGCTATCATTCGCTGGCCATTGCCCGCGAATCACTGCCGGCGTGCCTCGAAATCACCGCATGGACCGAAGATGGCGAGATCATGGGCATACGCCACAAATCGATGCCGATAGAGGGCGTACAGTTTCACCCCGAGTCCATTCTGACCGAACATGGCCACGCCATGCTGAACAACTTCCTGCGGGCGCACGCACGCCCGCAGCCCGAGACGGAACCCAAGGCATGATCACACCTCAAGCCGCACTGAACCGGCTCATCGACCAAAACGAGCTGTTCTACGACGAGATGCTCGATCTGATGCGCCAGATCATGCGCGGCGAAATTTCACCGGCATTGACCGCCGCCATCCTGATCGGCCTGCGCGTCAAAGTGGAAAGCGTCTTGGAAATCGCCGCCGCCGCCACGGTAATGAGAGAATTCTCCGACCGAGTGCCGGTCAGTCAGCGATCGCACTTGGTGGACACCTGCGGCACCGGCGGCGACAAAAGCCATACCTTCAACATTTCCACCGCTTCGGCCTTTGTGGCCGCCGCCGCCGGCGCGCGTGTCGCCAAGCATGGCGGCCGCTCGGTATCGTCCAAATCGGGCAGCGCCGATGTGTTGGAAATTCTTGGCGTCAACATCAACCTCCCCCCCGTCGCAGTAGGCGAATGCATCGATCGCATCGGCATCGGCTTCATGTTCGCGCCCAACCATCACAGCGCCATGCGTCACGTGGCGCCCATTCGGCGTGAACTCGGCGTGCGCACGATCTTCAATATTCTCGGCCCGTTGACCAACCCCGCCGGCGCGGATAACCAGGTGATGGGGGTATTCCATTACGATCTGGTCGGCATTCAGGCCCGCGTACTCAAAGAATTAGGCAGCCGCCACGTCTTGGTGGTGCACGGCATGGACGGACTGGATGAAATCACGCTTTCCGACAATACCTGGATAGCCGAATTGAAAGACGGCGCGATCCGCGAATCCGTGCTGGATCCGCGCGACTACGGCTTTACCCGCGCGCCGCTGACCGCGCTGCATGCCGACTCCGCCGAGCAATCGGCGCGCATGATCGAATCCGTGTTGGCCAACCAACCGTCGGCGGCGCGAGACATCGTACTCATCAACGCCGCCGCGGCGATCTACACCGCAGGCCTGGCCGACAGTCTGGCCGGCGGCGTGGAGCGCGCGCGCGCCGCATTGGAAAGCGGCGGCGCCGAACAAAAATTACATGAATTGATTCAGGCGAGCCGAGCGCTTGCCTGACGTATAGCCAGCCGGCCGGCCATTGTGCCGGACGATGACATTAATCGACTTAGATACGACCTGACAGTCATGAACAAACTCTCCAAAGAAATCTTCAAGGCCTATGACATTCGCGGCATCGTCGGCAAAACGCTCACGGTGGAAAGCACGCGTCTGATCGGGCAAGCCATCGGCAGCGAAGCGATCGAACGCAAAGTTACCCGCGTCGTCATCGGCCGCGACGGCCGCCTCTCTGGCCCGGAACTGTCCGAGGCGCTCGCCGACGGTTTGCGCGCGGCAGGCGTCGATGTCATCGACATCGGCCGCGTGGCCACGCCCATGCTTTATTTCGCCACGCATCATCTTGGCACCCAATCGGGCGTCATGGTCACCGGCAGCCACAACCCGCCCGAGTACAACGGGCTGAAGATGGTATTGGCGGGCGACACGCTGGCGGGCGACGACATCCAGGCACTCTATCAGCGCATCGTTGACGACCGGCTGCTGCAAGGTGCGGGCGCGCTCGAAACGGCCGACGTCACCGAGGCCTATTTCGACCGCATCACCAGCGACATCAAGCTCGACCGCCCGATCAGCGTGGTGGTGGACTGCGGCAACGGCGTGGCGGGCGCATTCGCCCCTATTCTGTTCCGCCGCCTGGGTTGCCGCGTGCGCGAACTGTTTTGCGACGTTGACGGCACTTTCCCCAACCACCACCCCGATCCGGCCAAACCGGAAAACCTGCGCGACGTGATCGAGGCGCTGGCCAAGACCGATGCCGAAATCGGGTTGGCTTTCGACGGCGACGGCGACCGGCTAGGCGTGGTCACCAAGGACGGCAACATCATTTGGCCGGACCGGCAGCTGATGCTCTACGCGGCAGACGTGCTGGAGCGCAACCCCAAGGCCAAGGTGATCTACGACGTCAAATCGACCCGGCTCTTGAAACCCTGGATCAAGGAAAACAAGGGCACCCCGGTGATGTGCCGTACCGGCCACAGCTTCATCAAGGCCAAGATCAAGGAAACCGGCGCGCTGATCGCCGGGGAAATGAGCGGTCACGTTTTCTTCAAGGAACGCTGGTACGGTTTTGACGACGGCATGTACGCCGGCGCCCGCCTGCTGGAGATCCTCGCGCGCGTCGAGGACGCCAGCGCGCTCTTGAACGCGTTGCCCAACGCGGTGTCGACGCCGGAACTGAACCTGAAGACCAAGGAAGGCGAAAATCACGCGCTGATCGAACGGCTGCAGCAAAGCGCCCGTTTCGATGCGGCGGAGGAAGTGATCACGCTGGACGGTCTGCGCGTCGAGTACGCCGACGGTTTCGGACTGATGCGCGCCTCCAATACCACGCCGGTGATCGTGCTGCGCTTCGAAGCCGACGATCAGCAAGCGCTCGAACGCATCATGGCCGATTTCCGCCGCGAGCTGGGCAAAGCGACCGACGCCAAGCTGCCGTTCTAAGGAAACGCATGGATAACAGCACGATGTATCAACAGGCAGCCAACAACCTCAATACGGTGCGCGATCTGCTGCGTTTCGCGGTATCGCGCTTCAACCAGGCCGGACTGTCCTACGGCCATGGCACAACCAACGCCTTCGATGAAGCCGCCTATCTGGTTTTGTCGGGCTTGAGCCTGCCGGTCGACCAGTTGGACCCCTACCTGGATGCCCGGCTGCTGCCGGAAGAGATCCGCGACGTGATCGAGATGATCGAGCGCCGGGTCGAGGAACGCATCCCCACCGCCTACCTGACCCACGAGGCTTGGCAAGGCGATTTCAGCTTCTACGTCGACGAACGGGTGATCGTGCCGCGTTCGTTCGTCTATGAGCTATTGGGAGAACCGCTGGCGCCCTGGATCGAGTACCCGGAACTGGTGCACCGCGGCCTGGATCTCTGCACCGGCTCTGGCTGCCTGGCCATTCAGATGGCGCATCATTATCCGGACGCGGAGATCGACGCGGTGGATATCTCGCTCGACGCGCTGGAAGTCGCGGCCATCAATGTCGAAAACTATGCGCTAGGCGACCGGATCAACCTGATTCATACCGATCTATTCGAAGGCCTGGCCGACCGCTATGACTTGATTGTGTCCAACCCGCCCTATGTCGACGCCGAGTCGGTCGACGCGTTGCCGGAGGAGTACCGTCACGAGCCGGCACTGGCACTGGGCTCTGGCCATGACGGCCTGGATGCCACGCGCGAAATCCTGCGCCGCGCACCAGACTTCCTCAACGAGCGCGGCGTGCTGCTGGTCGAGATCGGCCACAATCGCCACGCGCTGGAAGCCGCATTCCCCCACCTGCCATTCGTCTGGCTCGACACCAGCGGCGGCGACGGCTTCGTGTTCTTACTGACGCGCGAGGATCTGCTCAATCAGGGCTTGAGCTAAGAAGACGTGCATTGCCTGCGGCGAATGCACGCTACGGTAGGAATGTAGCGTGCGTTCGCGAAGCAACGCACGGACTCTCCGCAGGGACCACCGTTCAGGCCGACTTGAGCGCCACCGTCTCCTCGCGCTCTGCGAGCCAATCCATCAGACCGCTAGCGGATACCGGCGCAGAAATGGCGTAGCCCTGCCCCGACGTGCAACCGATCTCCAGCAACCGGTCCCAGATCGGCTGGCTTTCCACCCCCTCGACCACCAGTTTGCGGCCGGTGTAATGCGCGAATGAGATCATGCTGCGAATGATCGCCTCATTGCCTGGTGCCTTCAACAGCTTACGCACGAAGCGCTGGTCGATTTTGATGGTGTCGAATGGCAGCTGCTGCAAGTGCACCAGTGAGGATGCGCCGGTACCGAAATCGTCGAGCGCGATGGAAATACCGAATTCGCGACAGCTTTCCAGCTTGTGCACGATCTCCTCCGCCTCTTTTTGCGACACGGTTTCCAGCACCTCCAGCTCCAAATGGCCATCCGGAATCGGGTGACGCATGATCAATGCCTGAATGCGCGGCAAAAAGCTTTCATGGCGCAAGGTCATGGCCGACAGATTGACGCTGACCGGAATCAGTTTGCCTTGCGCCATCCACACGCTGGAATGGCGCAGCGCCTCGCTCATCACCCACCAGTCGAGTTCGCGCATCAGATCGGTATGCTCGATGGCCGGGAAAAACTCGCCCGGCGCCATGTAGCCATCGGCGCGGCGCCAACGAATCAGCGCCTCGACGCCGCTGACCTTGTGATCGACCAGGTTGATCTTGGGCTGATAAAACAACTCGAGCTCGTTATCGGCCAGCGCGCGGGCAAAATCGCCCCGCAGCGCATGCATGCGCCTGATCTCGACGTCCATTCCCTCGTCGTAGAAGCGGCAACGCCCACCGCCCGCCTCGCGCGCCCGGATCAGCGCCAGATCCGAGCAGCGCATCAGCGCCGCCGCATCGGCCGAGGCGATATGTTCCTGCACCACGCCGATGCTGCAACGCAAACTGATGTGCTCGCCCTGGCACTGAATCGGCTCGCGCATCGCATCCTGCAGATCCGCCACCAAGCGGTCGAGCGGCTCGCTGACGTCACTGACCGCGACAAAGCGCGCGGCGCCGACCCGGCCGACCGAGCCATGCGGCAGCGCGCGCTGGCTCATGCGCAGCGCGACCTCGCGCAGCACCATGTCGCCCGAGGCATGCCCAAGGCGGGCATTGAGTTCGTGGAAGCTATCGATGGCCAGCGTGACGACACCGATCTGACTGTCGGGTTGACCAAGCTGGACCATTTGCCCAATGCGTTCCAGCATCAGTTGGCGGTTAGGCAAGCCGGTCAAGGGATCATGCTGGATCAGGTAAGCCAGGTCGTTCTCGGCCTTCTGGCTACGCGCCATCGCGTCCTGACGCTCCAGCGCATGGCTGATCTCGCCAGCCATGGCGCGCACCAGGCCGACGGTGGCGTGATCGAAATAGTGACAACGGCGCGCGTACAGCACCAATGTGCCGATGGCTTGACCATAAAGCTGCAGCGGAATCGACAGCATGCTGCGCACGCCGCCGATGCGCATCGCGTCGCGCCAAGGCATGAGACTCTGTTGCGCCAGGGTATCGTCGACACATTGCACCTCGCCGGTCGCCACCGCGCGCGCGGAAGGGGTTTGGCCATTCAGATCGATGCACACCCCGGGAATGAAACCCTCGGCGCCATCGCCCGCCAGTGCCGCGGGACGGATATTGGCCTGCTGCGTATCGACCAGGCCAATCCACGCGTAAGCGAAGCCGCCCTCTTCGACGCAGATGCGGCAAATAGCCTGAAACAACTGTTCTCGGCTTTGCGCATTGATCAACGCCAGACTCACGCCGCTCAAGGTCGCGTACAGCCGCGCGGCCAAGGCGTTGGCGTCATTCTGTCCCGCCTGCTGCAGCTGCAGCATCAGGTCGAGCGCCATGCGCTTGCGCAAGGCCTCTTCCAGCGCCTGCCGCACTACCTGCGGCACGTCGAGCGCCATCGCCTCGCCGACCAGATAACCCGTCAGACACTCCGCCAACCCGGAAAGCGCGGCCAAAGGCAGCTGTTGACCCACGGCCAGCGCCAATACGCTCTCCCCGGCATCGTGCGCGGCGGAAAGCGTCCGTTCGAGCGTTTGCAGCAACGCCTCCACCCGCTCGGCCAGTTCGCCATCGGGCGCAACCGCATTGTGCTGCCGGAGCAAATACCAAAAGAGCTGTTTAGCCAGCGTCTGACGCCGGGAAAACAGAAGATGACCATATGCCGTCAAAACGGCAACATGTTCGGCGGACAACCCGACAATTCGGCCAAGCGCTGCGACATCCGCCCCCGCGCTATTCCCCATTCCTGACGAACCCATTCTTATTAGCGGATTATTCCAATGTAATGACGCATCACCCTCTCAGCCTACCTGGGCGTAGCATATGTCCGTTAGACTAACAGAGACAGATTATCTTTGCTACATACAATAAACATTTTAAATATTCTTTTAAATATCAACAAAGCCTTGGCGCAAGCCCCTTCACAATCCACAGCATCTTGAGACTGAGACAGGGCAATTGACAGTTTCGACGTGAAGAGAGAATATCCATTCCCCATTGTGCGCAGAGTGAGAACCCCATGCCCCATAGCACGATCGATTGGCCCGAACTGGAAAAAGCGGCACGCCAAGCGGCCGCCCATGCCTACGTACCCTATAGCCGCTTTGCGGTTGGCGCCGCGTTGCTCACGGCGGACGGACGTCTATTCACCGGCTGCAACGTGGAAAATGCCTCCTACGGCCTCACCAACTGCGCCGAACGCACCGCCGTCTACAGCGCGCGCGCGCAAGCCAACATGCAAGAGGTCGTCGCCGTTTGTGTCTACACGCCAACGCCCACGCCGACGCCCCCTTGCGGCGCCTGCCGGCAGGTGCTCAACGAATTCGGCCCGACCATGCAGGTCAAGTTGATCTGCGATGGCACGCAAACGGTCGACACCACGCTCGATCAATTACTGCCGGGCGCGTTCGGCCCCAAAAATCTGAGCTAACGCTCCGCATTTCATATAAAAAAACGGCACGCCCTAAGGCATGCCGTTTTTTTGCTTGTCACCCAAGCTCAACCCACCCACTTGCGCGCAGAGGCGAACATGCGGTACCACGCACCGTTCTCGCCCCAGTCGTCCGGATGCCAGCTGTTTTGCACCGTGCGGAACACGCGCTCCGGATGCGGCATCATGATGGTGAACCGGCCATCGGCGGTGGTGACGCCGGTAATGCCCGATGGCGAGCCGTTCGGATTGAGCGGATAGGTCTCGGTCGGACGCCCTTCCAGATCGATGAAGCGTAAAGCCACCTCGGCCAGCGCCTGCGCGCCGGGGGCAAACACCGCGCGCCCCTCGCCATGGCTGACCACCACCGGCAGCTGGCTGCCCGCCATGTCGGCCAGAAAGATCGACGGCGTCTGCGGCACCTCCACCATGGAGAAGCGGGCTTCGAACTGCTCGGACGCGTTGCGGCGGAACGTCGGCCAATGCTCGGCGCCAGGAATGATGCCCGCCAGATTGGACATCATCTGGCAACCGTTACACACCCCGAGCGCGAACACGTCGGACCGACCAAAGAAGGCCTGGAACGCTTCACGGGCACGGTTATTGAACAAAATGCTCTTCGCCCAGCCCTCGCCGGCACCCAGCACGTCGCCGAAGCTGAAGCCGCCGCAAGCAACCATGCCCTTGAAGTCGGTCAGCGAAACGCGACCGCTCAGCAGATCGCTCATCGTGACGTCGACCGCGGCAAAGCCCGCACGATCAAAGGCGGCCGCCATTTCGATCTGACCATTGACCCCTTGCTCGCGCAGCACGGCCACGCGGGGACGCGCACCCAGATGCAGATACGGCGCGGCCGGGTCCTCGTGCACATCGAAGCTCAGATTGGCGAACAAGCCGCGCGATTTGCTATTGGACAGCAACAGGTGCTCGCTGTCGGCGCAGGCAGGATTGTCGCGCATGCGCTGCAGACGGTAACTGGTTTCCGACCAAGCACGTTGCAGATCGGTCCGGCTTTCGTTGAACAATTCTTGGCCACGGTGCTTGATGATCAGCCGGTCCTTGTTGTTGATGCGGCCCAACACGAACAGCTCGCGGCCGATGCCGGCTTGCATGAAGCGCGAAATAACGTCGGCGGTGTGCGTCTTCTTCACCTGCAACACGGCGCCAAGCTCTTCATTGAACAACACGCGCATGATACGGCCACGCGTGGCGGCTTCCGGCGTCGGCTGCACGAAATCGTCGATATAGCGTTGCGTCTTGCGGCGCTCGATAACGAGTTCCTGCAGATCGATACTCAAGCCGACGTGACCCGCGAACATCATTTCCGACAACGTCACGAACAAGCCGCCGTCGGAACGGTCATGATAGGCGAGCAACAAACCGTCGCGGATCAGCGACTGCACGGTATCGAAGAACGCCACCAGTTGCTGCGGACTTTCGACGTCCGGCGAGCGGCCACGCAGATGCTTCCATACCTGACCGTAAATCGACCCACCCAGACGGCAGCGGCCGTACCCCAGATCGACCAGGATCAGATCGGTATCTTTTTCGTCCTTGAGATCCGGCGTCACGGTCTTGGTCACGTCTTCGACCGAGGCAAATGCCGACACCACCAGCGACAACGGCGCGGTGACCGACTTTTCCTGATCGCCATCGCGCCACACCGTCTTCATCGACAGCGAATCCTTGCCGACCGGAATCGACAGGCCCATTTCCGTCACGAGGTGCGACACGCCCTCGACCGTACGGTAGAGATTGGCGTCCTCCCCCGGGTGGCCGGCGGCGGCCATCCAGTTGGCCGACAGCTTGACGCCGCTTAGGCTGCCGATCGCGGCGGCGGCAATATTGGTCAGCGCCTCGCCCACGGCCAATCGGCCCGATGCCGGCGCATTAAAGAGCGCTGCCGGCGGCCGCTCGCCCAACGACATGGCTTCGCCGCGCAGGGTATTGAAGCCCATGCTGGTCACGGCCACATCGGCCACCGGCACCTGCCAGCGCCCCACCATTTGATCGCGCGCGGTCAACCCACCCACGGTACGGTCGCCGATGGTGATCAAGAACGATTTGTCGGCCACGGTCGGATGGCGCAGCACGCGATACGCGGTTTCGCGCAAATCGAACAGCGCGGCGTCGAATACGTTGAACTCGAATTCGCGCGTCGTCACGTCGCGGGTCATGCGCGGCGGCTTGCCAAGCAAGACCTCCATCGGCATGTCCACCGGATCGTTGCCGAAGTGCGCGTCGCGCACGCGCAGCCTGCCGTCGTCGGTCGCCGTGCCGACCACCGCGAACGGACAACGTTCGCGCTCGGCCAGCGCGCCGAACCGGTCGAGGTCCTGCGGCAGAATCGCCAACACGTAGCGCTCCTGCGATTCGTTCGACCAAATCTGCATCGGCGTCATACCGGTGTCTTCCAGCTGCACCTCGCGCAGATTGAAAATCGCGCCGCGGCCTGCGTCGTTCACCAGTTCCGGGAAGGCGTTCGACAACCCGCCGGCGCCCACATCATGGATCGACACGATCGGATTGGCCTCGCCCAGCTGCCAGCAGCGGTCGATCAATTCCTGGCAGCGGCGCTGCATTTCCGGATTGCCGCGTTGCACCGAATCGAAATCCAATGCCGCGTCGTTGGCGCCCGTGTCCATGCTGGACGCCGCACCGCCACCCAGACCGATCAGCAGCCCCGGGCCACCGATCTGCACCAGCAGCGCATCGGCGGGGATGCGGTCTTTCTTGATTTGCCGGTCCTGGATATTGCCCAAACCGCCGGCGACCATGATCGGCTTGTGGTAGCCCCGCATCTCCTCGTGGAACATCTCCTCGAAAGTACGGAAGTAACCCGCCAAATTGGGGCGACCGAATTCGTTATTGAAGGCGGCGGCACCGATCGGACCGTCAATCATGATTTGCAGCGCCGAGGCGATGCGCGACGGGCGGCCGTATTGCGGCTGATCCTTTTGATACAGCTCCCACGGCTGCACGAAACCAGGGATGTTCAGGTTGGATACGGCAAAGCCGCACAAACCAGCCTTTGGCCGAGAACCGCGCCCGGTCGCGCCTTCATCGCGGATTTCGCCTCCCGAGCCGGTGGCGGCGCCGGCGAATGGCGAAATCGCCGTCGGGTGGTTATGCGTCTCGACCTTCATCAGAATGTGCGTCGGCTCGGCATGATAGCGGTACAGATGGCCATCCGCCTGCGGATAGAGGCGCTCGACCTCGGCTCCCTCGATAACGGAGGCATTGTCGCTATACGCAACCAGCGTGCCTTGCGGATTTGCCGCATGCGTGTCGCGGATCATACCGAACAGCGACTTGTTACACGGCACGCCGTCGACGATGAAATTGGCATTGAAAATCTTATGCCGGCAGTGCTCGGAATTGGCCTGCGCGAACATCATCAGCTCGACGTCACTGGGATTGCGCTCGAGGCGGCGGAAATTATCCACCAAATAGTCGATTTCATCCGGCGACAGCGCCAAGCCGAGATCGGCGTTGGCGCGCAACAGCGCCTCGCGCCCGCCGCCGAGCACGTCCACCGTGGTCAGCGGTTGCGGCGGCACATGCGCAAACAAGCGTTCGGCTTGGTCAAAATCGGTCAGGACCGTTTCGGTCATGCGGTCATACAGCAGATCGGCCAGCACGCCGCGCTGGGTCTCCGAGAGCGCCGTGGCGGCGACGACGCGGAAGGCGGTGGCGCGCTCGACGCGACGCACGGTCGTCAGACCGCAATGCGCGACGATGTCGGTGGCTTTGGAGGCCCAAGGCGACAGCGTGCCCAAGCGTGGCGCCACCAAGAACAATTCGCCGTCGGGCTCGGTGTCTGGCGCCGGCTCGCCATAGGTCAGGATTCGGGCTAACAACTCCTGGCCTGTGGCGTCGAGCGGTGTGTCGCTCTCGACCAAATGCCAATATTCTGCTGTCAGATTAATTTCAGGAAGGCCGGCGGACTGCGCCGCGGCAATAAGTTTTTCCAGACGGAACTGTGACAGGGCGACTCCACCCCGCAGCTTGATTATGTGAGCCATGCAGCACCCGCGACAAGTTTCAGGAAAGCGCGTCATAATACCAGTAATATGCAAGCAGTTTAAGCGATCCCGCTCGATACTGTCCGAGACGAAGACATTCACTCCGCATTTTTATAAATTTCGCTCTGGAGCCCCCCCCATGAAAAAGATCGAAGCCATCATCAAGCCATTCAAATTGGATGAAGTGCGTGAAGCACTGTCCGAACTCGGCGTCAACGGGCTGACCGTCACGGAAGTCAAAGGCTTTGGCCGGCAGAAGGGACACACCGAACTGTATCGCGGCGCGGAATATGCCGTTGACTTTCTCCCTAAAGTCAAAATCGAAGTCGTCCTGCCTGACGACCTGGTCGAACGCGCCCTCGACAGCATCGTCGCCACCGCGCGCACCGGCAAGATCGGCGACGGTAAAATCTTCGTGACCCCAGTGGAGCAAGTTGTGCGCATTCGCACCGGCGAAACCGACGAAAGCGCCATCTAGGGGCAGAATGCGCCAGCCTATTGGCGAATGCAAGAAATATCATTTATTGCTAATAGATAAAAAACAACGCACACCATGGGTGTGCGTTGTTTTTTGACTGATACGGAAAATTATCGCCAGAACTTCCACCAGGGCATGGCGGTTTCTTGCCAGGGCTGCTGCAGGTAGGCACTCTTGGGATAGTTAAGCGCCAGCACGCGCTCCGTGTCGTCGTGCAGCTTTGGCATACCCATCCGGTCGTAACCCTCGGCCATCAGCGCCAAGGCTTCTTCGACGTAACGCGTATTGCCATACTCGCGCACCACGGTCTGCGCGCGATTCACCGCCGCCACGTAAGCGCCGCGCTTCATATAGTAGCGCGCCACGTGCATCTGATAGCCGCCGAGCGCGTCGACCAGCTGATTCATCTTCTTCAGCGCTTCAGGCGCGTATTTGCTATTGGGGAACCGGGTCACCACTTCGTTGAACGCGGCAAAGGCATCGCCGGACGCCTTGGGATCGCGTTCGCTCATGTCTTGGCTGCCCCAGGTGCCGAGCCAGCTATCGTCGGTGTTCAGATAGACGAGGCCCTTGAGGTAGTAGATATAGTCGAGGTTCGGGTGAGACGGGTGCAGCTTGATGAAGCGATCGCACGCCGCCAGGGCCAACTCGCTCTCGTGATCCTTGAAATAGGTGTAGGCGATATCCATCTGCGCCTGTTGCGCGTAGCGGCCGTAGGGAAAACGCGCCTCAAGCGTTTCGTATAATTTCTCAGCACGGGTATAATTACCGGAATCCAGCTCGGAATGGGCCTCCGTGTACAGCTTGTCCACCGTCCAACCACGTGTTTCGTCATAGGTATCGGGCGTCGCGCAAGCCGCCAATCCCAGCACAACCAAACAAGCCATCACGTATCTTTTCATGACCGATCCTTATTTTGATTCCGAGGATTATAGCGACAACTCGGAAAACGAGGTATCCACCTCGCAAGAATTCGATGTTCCCCTGTCCATGGCGGGGGAACGGCTCGATGCCGCCCTGGCGAAACTGCTCACCGACTACTCGCGTAGCCGCCTGTCGCAGTGGATCAAGGACGGCGCCGTGCTGTTGGACGGCAAGCCTGCCACGCCACGCACAAAGCTGCAAGGCGGGGAACGGATTCATGTCGACATCCGCCCGACCGAGGAAGCGCAATCCTTCACGCCCGAGCCGATGGATCTGCCTATCGTCTATGAGGACGATCACATCATCGTCATCAACAAACCCGCAGGCATGGTCGTACACCCCGCGGCCGGCAACTGGTCGGGCACGCTGCTCAATGGCCTGCTCCATCACGACCCCCGGCTCGCGCAAGTACCCCGCGCCGGCATCGTACACCGGCTCGACAAGGAAACCAGCGGCTTGATGGTGGTCGCGCGCACGATTCCCGCGCAAACCGAACTCGTGCGCCAGATGCAAGCCCGCACCGTCACCCGCCTCTACCGCGCCATCGCCGATGGCCAAGTACCGTGCGACGGCAAAATCGACGCCGCCGTCGGCCGCGACCCGCACAATCGGCTGCGCATGGCGGTGGTGAAGTTTGGCGGCAAGCCGGCCGTCACCCATTTGCGCATACTGGAGCGCTACCCGAGCCACACCTATGTCGAGTGCCGGCTCGAAACCGGCCGCACACACCAAATCCGCGTGCACATGCGCGAGGCGCGCCACCCGCTGGCGGGCGACCCGCTGTACGGCAATCCGCGCCACGTCATGCCCGAAGAGGTCGCTCAGACGGTCAAAGCGCTTGGCCGGCAAGCGCTGCATGCCTGCCAACTCACGCTGACCCACCCCGCCACCGGTCAGGAAATGAGCTGGCGCGCACGCCTGCCCGACGATATGCGCGCCGTGCTGGCGGCGCTGCGCGGCGAGCACGCGAGCGCCTTCACCGCCGGCCACGACGCCATGGAGGACGGCGAATGGGACGACGACGACGATCATGACGTGGAGGTGCTCTATGTCCGAGACTGAGGCGCTCACGGCCGACTGGCCAGCGCCGGCGCGCGTGCGCACGCTGATCACCACGCGCCGGGGGGGCGTGAGCCCCGCCCCCTTCGCCAGCCTCAACCTTGGCGACCACGTCGGCGACACGCCGGAAAACGTCGCCGCCAATCGCGCGCTGGTCCGCCAGCGGTTGCCGGCGGAACCGGCCTGGCTCGTGCAGACCCACAGCATACTGACCGTCGCGGCGGAAACGGTACGCGCACCGACGGAAGCCGACGCGAGCTTCACCCGCCAAGCCGACACCGTCTGTGTCGTCATGACCGCCGACTGCCTGCCGGTACTGCTGTGCGACCGGCAAGGCACTGTCGTCGGCGCGGCCCATGCCGGCTGGCGCGGGTTGTGCAACGGCGTGATCGAGACCTTGGCGCAAGCCATGGCGACGCCGGGCGAGCAACTGATGGCCTGGCTCGGCCCGGCCATCGGCCCGGACGCGTTTGAAGTGGGTGCGGAAGTGCGCGCAGCGTTCATGGCAATCGATCCAAGGGCGGCGCAGGCCTTCACCGAGATCGACCGCGACAAGTATCTGGCGGACATCTATTTGCTTGCCCGACAACGGCTGAACCGGCTCGGGGTCGAGGAGATCCACGGCGGCGACCGCTGCACGGTCATCGAACGCGGACAGTTTTTCTCCTACCGCCGCGATGGCCGCACCGGCCGCATGGGCAGCATGATTTGGCTGGCGGATGACAGTGCAATGTAGGTAGAAGGTGCATTCCATCTAGCAAATAAGGTAAAATTGCGCCCTTTAGCCGCATCCGCCGACGACATGTCCACAGAACTCACCCAGCTTGCCGAACAGGTGGCCCGCCGCCGCACTTTCGCCATCATTTCCCACCCCGACGCCGGTAAAACCACGCTGACCGAGAAGCTGCTGCTGTTCTCGGGCGCCATTCAACAAGCGGGCACGGTCAAGGGCAAGAAAACCGGCAAATTCGCCACCTCCGACTGGATGGAGATCGAAAAGCAGCGCGGCATTTCCGTCGCCTCGTCGGTGATGCAGTTCGAATACCGCGACCACACGGTCAATCTGCTCGACACCCCGGGTCACCAGGACTTTTCCGAGGACACCTACCGCGTCCTGACCGCGGTCGACTCGGCGCTGATGGTGATCGACGCCGCCAAGGGCGTGGAGGAACAGACGATCAAGCTGTTGAACGTCTGCCGGCTGCGCAATACGCCGATCGTCACCTTCATGAACAAGTACGACCGCGAGGTGCGCGACTCGCTGGAGCTGCTCGACGAGGTCGAGAGCATCCTCAAGATCCGCTGCGCGCCGGTTACCTGGCCGATCGGCATGGGCAAGACCTTCCGCGGCGTGTATAGCCTGCTGACCGACGAGGTCATTCTGTTCGAGGCCGGCAGCGAAAAGCTGTTGACCGAGGTGGAAGTCATCCAAGGCATCGACAATCCGCGCCTGGCGGAGCTGTTCCCGTTGGAAATGGAACAACTGCGCATGGAAATCGAACTGGTCAAGGGCGCATCGAACGAGTTCGACCTGCAGGCCTTCCTCGATGGGGAACTGACCCCGGTGTTCTTCGGCTCGGCGATCAACAATTTCGGCGTGCGCGAAATCCTCAACGCGCTGATCGACTGGGCGCCGCCGCCAAGCGAGCGCGACGCCACCGTGCGTCACGTGCTACCGGCCGAGGCACCCTTCTCCGGTTTCGTGTTCAAGATCCAAGCCAACATGGACCCCAAGCACCGCGACCGCATCGCTTTCCTGCGCGTCTGTTCGGGCCGCTTCGAGCGTGGCATGAAGATCAAACACCTGCGCCTGAACCGTGACATCGCCGCCTCCAGCGTGGTGACCTTCATGGCGCATGCGCGCGAAACCGTCGAAGAGGCGTTTGCCGGCGACATCATCGGCATTCCCAATCACGGCAACATCCAGATCGGCGACAGCTTCTCCGAAGGCGAAGCGCTCGCCTATACCGGCATTCCGTTTTTCGCGCCGGAGCTGTTCCGTACGGTACGCATCAAGAACCCGCTCAAGCTCAAGCAATTGCACAAAGGCCTACAACAGCTCGGCGAGGAAGGCGCTGTTCAGGTATTCAAGCCGCACAATGGCGGCGATTTGATCCTGGGCGCGGTGGGCGTACTGCAATTCGAAGTGGTCGCCTCCCGGCTGGCGGCGGAATATAGCGTCGACGCGGTATTCGACTCGACCAACATCTGGAGCGCGCGCTGGGTCAGCTGCCCGGACCGCAAGAAATTGGAAGAATTCGAATCGGCACTCGTCAACCAGATGTCGATCGACGCCGGCGGCAACCTGGCGTTCCTCGCCACGAGCCGGGTCAATCTGAATCTGACTCAGGAGCGCTGGCCGGATATCGTCTTCCATGAAACGCGCGAGCACGCGGTCAAGCTGAACGATTGACGACCCTCTAGGCGCAAATCGCCCAGTAGCGATTTGCGCCTAGAGCAAGGGCTCCAAACGTGCGACAATAACCAAAATCAGAACTGTCATACTGCCATGAGCCGAACGCGCATCAAGACTTACGACCGCATCATCCAAGAAAGCCTGACGCTGTTTAACGAGCAAGGCGAGCGCAGCATCACCACCAATCACATCGCGGCGCACCTCGGCATCAGCCCCGGCAACTTGTATTACCATTTCCGCAACAAGGAAGAGATCGTCTATCAGATCTTTTTGCAGTACCGCGATTTCATCAACAGCCGTCTGGCCGCGCCCAACAATCGCGCCATGACGGTGGACGATCTGGTCAATTATCTCGACACCGCCTTCCAGGCGATGTGGCAGTTCCGCTTCATGTTCTACGATTTGCCGGGCCTGCTCGCGCGCAACCCGCAACTGCAGTCCGAGTACCACCAGTTCGTCAACACCGATTTGCAAAACCTGCTCGGACGGCATTTCGAGGAATTCATCCGTCTGGGGCTGCTCAAGATGGAAAAAGAAGACATCGGCCCGATCGGCACCAATATTTGGCTGGTGGTGAAGTTTTGGTTCGCCTTCGAACAGACGTCGCGCCCCAAGGCGCCGATCACCGAACTGTCCGGCTACCGCGGCGTGCGCCAGGTGCTGGCGCTGCTCAAGCCCTACGTGCAACCCGAGTTTTCCGCGGCCTACAAAATGTTGGCCGACCGTTACCCCTGCTGAATCCCGGCGGCGCCCAGACGAGCCGCCAATGCCTCTGCGGCGCGCAGCGAAAAGGCATACACCGACAATTGCGGATTGGCACCGACACTGGTGGGAAACACCGACCCGTCGATGATCGTGAGGTTGGCCAGTTGCCAATGCCGTCCCTGATGATCGACCACCCCAGCGCGCTCATCCGCGCTCATAGCCGCCCCGCCCATCACGTGCGCGCTGACCACGCGCGCAAGCCCGCTCTCCAACGGCAAGGCATTGATAAGCCGCTGCGCTTCGCGCCAGGAGCCTACTCGCCGCGCCGATTCGTGCACGGTCAGCACCGACTCGGCGCCGGCGGCGAACTGCAGTTCAGCCATCGTCAGCCACCCCCGGCGCAGCGCATCCCACACCACATCATTGAGCGGGTAGTCGAGCTGCGGCGCGCCATCGCGGGTCAGCTGCACCACCCCGCCCTGGCTGTCTGGGTGGAAGCCGTCGCGCACCAGCGCCAGCATCACTTGCAACTGCGGCAAATCGCGCATCAAAGCCGCATGGTCGGTGCCGAAGCCGGACAAAGTCGCCGACAGGATCAGCGGATGCACCGGCGGCACTTCCAGCTTATAGCCCAGCGGCCCATCGATGGCCTGGGTATACATGAAATGATCGCTATAGAGCGTCTGCGGCGCGCCGTCGAAGGCATCGACGCGCTGCTTGAAACGCGCGCCCGACAACGCCACGGGATGCAGAAAGGTGCGCCGCCCCAGTACGCCGTGCGGATCGGGCGCCTGGCTGCGCAACAGCAACGCGGGGGTGCCGATGGCGCCGGCGGACAACACCACTTGACGCGCCTGGACCGTCACCGTGCGTCCAGAGGGGCGCAGCCCATCGTCCGCCAAAGCGAGACAATGGAGTGCGGCCACCTGATCGCGCGCGGCATTCAATGCCAGCGATTCGACCCTCAGCCGGGTCAGCAGGTGTGCGCCCTGTCGCAACGCGGCAGGAATGGTGGTTACCAGCATCGATTGCTTGGCGTTGGTGGCGCAGCCCATGCCGCAGTAACCCAAGTTCCAGCAGCCACGCACATTGCGCCGAATCTGGCCATAGGGAATGCCCAGCGCGCGGCAGCCGCGCCCCAGCACCTGATTGTTGGCGTTGGGCTCGACCAGCCAATCGGCCACGCCCAATCGCGCCTCGGCGCGGGTGAACCAGGGCGCCAATTCCGCGTCGGTGAGCGTCTTTAGGCCATGCTGTTCGCGCCACCACGCCAGCGTCGCCTCCGGCGTGCGAAACGACGATGTCCAATTCACCGTGGAGCTGCCGCCGACCGTGCGTCCTTGCAAAATGGTAATGCCGCGATCGGCGGTCTTGCGCGCCGCAGACTCTTGATAGAGCGCGGGATAAGCCTCGCGCTCAAGAAGATGAAAGTCGCGCGAGCTTTTCAGCCCGCCCTCCTCGATCATGATCACCGATAAGCCGCGCGCGGCCAGCACTTCGGCCGCCATGCCGCCACCGGCGCCGCTGCCGACGATCACCACGTCGGCGCGCATGGTCAGATCCTGTGTGAGCCGCGCTGCGTCGGTCACCCGCCACCCCTGTGCAAGTCCTTCTTCCCACGGATCGGGAATACGCGTTAAGGCCGTCATCGCAACATTCCCATAATGCGGGCGGGACGCTGGTAGCCGATGTGCGGCCAACTGACCGGATTGCCATACCAGGCAGCCGCCATCAACGCGTGCAACGCCTGATAGCCGGTGCGCAGCAAGCGCCAGCGACTCAGCTGCCAGCCGCGCAGAAAAGCATCGATCTCGGCGGGGGTGGCGCGGTGCCACGGATTGGCGACGCCGGCGACGTAGCGGCGCCCCCAGCGGCTGGTCAAAAGATCCAGCAATTGGCGCAACTCGCGTTGCAACCCGGTGGGCAACGAGGCAATGGCTTGATCCACCCCCTGCACCACCAGCGCCGGGTCCATCTGCGCGGCGGCCAGCATGACCGGCGCCACCGCGCTGAGCATCAGCGCGTCATGCGCCGACAAGAACACCCGCGGATAAGCTGGCTGTGGAATCAGATCGCCATCGGGCCGTGCCCACCAGCCCGCGCCGGCGAGCAAGAGCCCGCCGGCGAGCCCGGTTTGAATCAGTTGGCGCCGGGTCAGCATCAGCGCACCATCCACTTCAACAACCGGCGCGCCAAACCGCCATAGGGCGGCAGCAACATCCAGCGCGTGTTGAGCCGCGGCTGGCGGTAGACCGGCTTGAGTTTGGAAAACGTCAAAAAGCCCTCGTAGCCATGGTAGTGCCCCATGCCGGAGGGACCGACGCCGCCGAACGGCAGGTCGTCCTGGATCACATGCAGCATGGTTTCGTTGACCACCACCCCGCCCGACACCGTCCGTTTCAGCACCGCCGTTTGCGTGCGCTTGTCGTCGCTGAGCAGATACAGGGCCAGCGGGCGTGGCCGCCGGTTGATATAGTCGATCGCCTGATCCAGATTGTCGTACTCGACCAGCGGCAATACCGGCCCGAAGATTTCCTCCCGCATCAGCGTCGCGTCGTCCGGACACTGCCAAACCAGCGTCAACGGCAGCTTGCGCCGCTCGGCGAGCGACTCGCCGCGCGGGTTGATCGCCCGCACTTCTGCGCCGGCCGCGCGCGCGCCCTCGATCCAGCCAGACAAGCGCTCGTAGTGGCGCGGACTGATGATGGCGGTGTAATCGGCATTGTCGGCCAGGGACGGATAAAGCCGGGTCGCGGCCTCGGCAAGCGCGTCGATCAGCGCTTGCCGGCGGCCGCGCGGCACCAGCACATAATCCGGCGCCACGCAGGTTTGCCCGGCGTTCATGAGCTTGCCGGCGGCAATTACCGTAGCGGCGCGCGCCAGGTCGGCATCCGGCGCCACCAGCGCCGGCGACTTGCCGCCCAACTCCAACGTCACCGGCGTCAAGTTGTCCGCCGCCGCGCGCATGACATCGCGCCCCACCGGCGTCGAGCCGGTGAACAGCAGGTGATCAAACGGCAAACGGCAAAATTGCTGCGCCAATTCGACCGGGCCATTGAACACGCGCACCACGTCACGCCCGAGCGCCTGTTCGAGCAATTCGGCCAGCAACGCGCCGGTACGCGGCGTAAATTCCGACATTTTGATCATCGCGCGGTTGCCGGCGGCGAGCGCAGAGACCAGCGGCCCAAGCGCCAAAAACAGCGGGTAATTCCAAGGCACGACGATGCCGACCACACCCAGCGGCTGCGGCAGGACTTGATTGCTGGCCGGCGCGAACCACACCGACACCGCGCGGCGCTGCGGCCGCATCCAGCGCTTAAGGTGCCGCTGCGCATGACGGATGCCCGCCAACGAGGGAAACAGCTCCGCCAGCCGGGTTTCGACCGGGCTGCGGTGGCCGAAATCGGCGCTAATGGCATCGGCAATGGCGTCTTGCTGCGCAACCAGCATGGCGGCCAGGCGCGCCAGGCGTTGGCGGCGCGCAGCCAAATCGGACCACGGGTCATGGCGGCTGGCCTCGCGCATGGCGGCAAACGCCGCTTCGAGCACAGCGACCTCGGACATGGGGGACGGGCTACCCATCATCTCTCCTTGCTGGGCCCGCTCCAACGAGTGTTTGGAGTCGGAACTCTACACAGAGTACCACCGGCAAAAACATCATGTCATTAGCATGGCCGCCGGGCCGGCAGCGAAAACAATAAAATGACCGTTGGTCGTATTATTTTTACCACGCGCCCCCCTTGACCGGCTAGGCACAATCATGACATTGGGTTATAAAGAGCAGGTAGCCAACATGCATTTACCCAAGGACATTGCATGCCCTATAGCAAGCTGCTGATTCTGGCCGCCTTCGCGGCATCGACGATTTACATCCATTTTCGCGGCCGGGTACGGCTCGGCTTCTGGCGTCAATTGAGCGACCACTCGACCCTCATGGCGCCGATCAACTGCGTGATGTATCTGTTCTCGCGCGTACCCGCCAAGCCCTATCTGTCCGAGGCGCAATTTCCCGAATTAAAAACGCTGACGGCCAACTGGGAGCGCATTCGCGAAGAAGCACTGCGCTTGTACGGCGCTGGCGATATCAAAGCGTCCAGCCGCTATGACGACCTTGGGTTCAACTCTTTTTTCAAAACCGGTTGGAAACGCTTCTATCTGAAGTGGTATGGCGCCGACCATCCATCGGCGCGTGAACGCTGCCCCTACACCACGGCACTGCTGGCGCAATACCCGCAGATCAAAGCCGCCATGTTCACCGCACTCCCCCCCGGCGGACGGCTGGTACAGCACCGCGATCCTTACGCAGGTTCGGTCCGCTACCATTTGGGGCTGATCACACCCAACGACGACCACTGCTATATCGCAGTCGACGGACAACGCTACAGCTGGCGCGACGGTCAGGCGGTGTTGTTTGACGAGACCTATCTGCACTACGCCGAGAACGCCAGCGGGCAAAACCGCATCATTCTGTTTTGCGACGTCGAGCGGCCGATGTGGTTTCCCCCCGCCGCGTGGCTCAATCGCCTGCTGGGGCGCATCCTGCTCGCCGCCGCGCGCTCGCCCAATCAGGAAGGCGACCATACCGGCGGATTGAACCGCGCCTTCCACTACGTGCAGCAGTTGCGCCTGTTCGGCAAGCGCATCAAAGCGCGGAACCGCTTTGCCTACTATTGCCTCAAATGGCTGCTGCTGGCCGGCCCGATCGTGCTGTGGCTGTGCTGGGATGCGCTGTAGCGCGCTGCCTTCCGGTTCGGGGGCGCGACGGCCCCCGCCTCCGCTTAGTGCTTAATCAGCGGTGAGAACCAAACAGCCAGCCGCTTCTCTCTGAAAATCATCCGGCACCGGCGCAGCGTGCGTTCGCGAAGCAACGCACGGCCGCCCAAGGTGGTGTGGCGGGCACGGAGAACCTTCAGGTATTGCACCCCTCTCCCCGCACTCACACAATCTATTCTGTCCAAAGAACAACCACTCCCGCCCCGTCGCCATGTTTCTATTCAATTGCACCCAAAATGCCGCCAACCAGCTCCACCGCCGGCAAAACAGCCAGACCAAAACGTGGATCACCGCCCCACCCGAAGCCTTGACGGCGCGCGCATGGCGCTGGCAGCTGCATGCCGCCACGATCCGTAGAAAGCGGGTTTTTGTGGCCATGGAACACAAAACACACTTTGCCTTGCTGTTATGGGATATCAAAAGGGGCGATGGCGCTGCCGTGTTCAAGCAGATGCTTGAACACATCGGTAACCAAGCAAGGCTCTTGAGCGCGTGGCTGGAAATACTCTCCGTACCCGCGACGGAGACAGCGTTGACACACATGATGGATGCTCACCGTCAATTTGCCTTTGTCGTCGGAGACATCGATCGCAGCGTCCAGAGCCACATAAACGATGTGATTCAGCAAGTGGAGAGTCTTGCCGCCCACTATGGACTGCCTCAAAACATCCAGGCCACCATGGCATGGGAATGGACCGTCAACGACAACCTGTGCAGCCAGCGTGGCGGCGAGTATTTTTATCCAAACGAGGCATGGTACAGCGAATGGCTACAGGCTTTTTCCAGCATTGGCGCACGTCAATTAGCCTCGTTGCCCGGGCAGTATCAAACATTGCATCTCGGCATGCCGGGCCAGTTTCATTACTAGGGGCGTCATGATCAAGCAGATTAGTCGTTCGGAACAACTCTCGCGGCTGATACTGCGCGGCTACAAGTCCGTGGAGGAATGCGACCTCGAACTAGGCCGGCTTAACGTTTTGATCGGCGCAAATGGCGTGGGCAAGTCCAATTTCATTGGTTTTTTCCGCTTGGTCAACCGCATCCTGGACCAACAACTGCAAACGTCCGTTGGCCTAGCTGGCGGCCCCGACGCCATGCTGCACTTCGGCCGCAAAAGAACGGAAGCGCTGCATGCCGAATTGTATTTTGGTCATTACGGTTATCGCTTCACCCTACAACCGACCCAAGACAACCGGATGATGTTTGCGTGTGAGGCGCTATGGTCGATGATGCATGGAGAGGGGCTTCCCGGCACTGGGCATTTTGAGACGCACTATAAAGACCGAGGTAAGCACGGCGACATTTGGCAGTTTGTCGTCCCGGCGATGCGCAGCTGGCGTCTGTTCCACTTCCACGACACCAGTGCCAGCGCCCTGGTCAAGCAAATACACAGCATCAACGACAATGAATATTTGCGTGATGACGCCCGTAATTTAGCCGCCTTTCTTCTGCGGCTAAAGAATCACCATGACGAGCATTATCGGCGCATCATCAAGGCCGTTCGCCTAATTGCGCCGTTCTTCGATGACTTCCATCTGTGCGCCACCGTCGGCAATCAAGAGAAAATTCAGCTTGAATGGACCGAACTGGGCCAGGACCAACCCTTCCCTGCCGGCGCCTTGTCCGATGGAACGCTGCGATTTATCTGTTTGGCCGCGGTGTTGCTGCAGCCCGAGGAATTCATGCCGGCGACTATCCTTATTGACGAACCTGAACTGGGGCTACACCCTTTCGCCATCAATGAGCTTGCCGGATTGATGAAATCCGCCGCCCGGCGGCGCCAACTGATCATCTCAACTCAGTCAGTGGAACTCGGGTATGAATTCGACGCGGCAGACCTCATCGTCGTCGACAAGTGTCATGGCGCATCCACGTTCTTTCGCCCGGATAGCGGGACGATGGGCCGTATCCACCTGCCGGCGTAAGGTCAACCTGAGGTCGTGCGTTGCTTCGCGAACGTACGCCACAAAAACAGCCCGCCGGGCGCGTGCCTGGCGGGCTGTTGCGTAACGGACAGTCGGCTTAGAGGATTTCCAGAATCCCCGCCGCGCCCATGCCGGTGCCGATGCACATGGTCACCATGCCGTAGCCCTGCTTGCCCTGATTGCGCATGCCATGCACCAAGGTGGCGGTACGGATGGCGCCGGTGGCGCCCAGCGGGTGGCCCAGCGCGATCGCGCCGCCGTGCGGGTTGATCACCGTGGTGTCGAGCTCCAGGTCGCGGATCACCGCCAGCGATTGCGCGGCGAAGGCTTCGTTCAGCTCGATCCACTTCAGATCGTTCTGGGCGATGCCCGCTTGACGGCAAGCCAGCGGAATCGCTTCTTTCGGCCCGATGCCCATGATGGCCGGCGGCACGCCCTTGACCGAGAAGGTCACGTAACGCGCCAGCGGCGTCAGGTTGAATTGCTTGAGGATCTTCTCGGAAACCAACACCACCGCCGCGGCGCCGTCGGACGTCTGCGAGCTGTTGCCGGCGGTGACGGAACCCTTGGCGTCGAACACGGTTTTGAGCTTGGCCAAGCCCTCGAGCGAGGTATCGGCGCGCGGACCTTCGTCGGTGTCGAGCAGCTTCTTGCTGATCTGCACTTCACCGGTTGCCAGGTTCGGACGGCGCAGCGTCACCTCGAACGGCGTGATTTCCGACTTGAACGCGCCGGACTGAATGGCGGCCAGCGCGCGGCGATGCGACTCCAGCGCGAAAGCATCCTGATCCTCGCGCGACACCTGCCATTGCTGCGCCACCTTTTCGGCGGTCAAGCCCATGCCGTAGGCGATGGCGTAATTTTCGTCCTTGGCGAAGATTTCCGGGTTCAGCGCAACCTTGTTGCCCATCATCGGCACCATCGACATCGACTCGGCGCCGCCGGCAATCACCACGTCGGCCTCGCCCAAGCGAATACGGTCGGCGGCGATCTGCACGGCGTTGATGCCGGACGAGCAGTAACGGTTGATGGTCACGCCGCCGACGGTATCCGGCAGGCCGGCCAACAGCACGCCGATACGGGCCATGTTCAGACCCTGCTCGGCTTCCGGGAAGGCGCAACCGACCACTGCGTCGGAAATCAGGCTGGTATCGAGCGTCGGCACTTGCGCCAACGCGCTCTTGATCACATGGGCGAGCAGGTCGTCCGGACGCACGTTGCGCAACATGCCGCGCGGCGCTTTGCCCACCGGCGTGCGGGTCACGGCGACGATGTAGGCTTCTTGAACTTGCTTAGTCATGATGCTTTATCTCCTCAATTACGCAGCGGCTTGCCGGTGGTCAGCATGTTGGCAATGCGGTCCTGGGTCTTGCTGTTCTTGAGCAAGGTCATGAAGGCCTTGCGCTCCAGATCCAGAATCCACTGCTCGTCGACCTCGGTGCCGGCATCGACGTCGCCGCCGGTCATCACGTCGGCGATGAGCCCGGAGATGAAGAAGTCGTGCTGGCTGATGAAACGCCCTTCGAGCATGTTCACCAGTTGGCCCTTGATCGATGCTGCGCCGGTGCGGCCCGCAACCGGGAAAGACTTCACCTTGAGCGGCGGACGGTAGCCGGATTCGGCCAGCGCCAGCGCCTGCTGTTTGGCGACGTACAACAGTTCATAGGCGTTGAACACCACCACGTCGGTCGGCCGGAAATAACCGATTTCCTGCGTCTCGATGGCGCTCGTGCCTACCTTCGCCATGGCGACGGCCATGAAATAATCCTTCAACGACGCCAGCACATCGCCACCCTTGGCTTGCTGCGAGGCGCGCAACGCGAATTCCTTGCAGCCACCGCCGCCGGGCAACAGACCCACGCCGACTTCGACCAGGCCGACGTAGGATTCGAGCGCGGCCACCGCACGGTCGACGTGCATGGCGAACTCGCAACCGCCGCCAAAGACGTAGCCTTGGGTTGCGGCCACGGTCGGCACCGGGCTGTAGCGCAAGCGCATCGAGGTATCCTGGAAGCGGCGCACCATGCTCTCGATGCTGTCCCAGTCGCCCATCATGAACGCCGGCATCATCGACTGCAGGTCGGCGCCGACCGAGAACGGCTCTTCGGTTTGCCAGATCACCAGCGCCTTGAAGCGTTCCTCGGCGATATCGAGCGCGGTATTCAACCCTTCGAGCACATCGGGGCCGATGGCGTGCGCCTTGCTCTTGAACGACACCACCAGGACGTCGTCGCCGGTGGTAAAGGCGCGCACGCCATCGTTCTCGAACACGGTATCGCCCAGCGGAGCGGACTTCTCGCCCAGCACGCGCGCCGGCGCCAATTGGCGGCTATAGACGTCTAGCGTGGAGCGGCCAACCAGACGGCCGCCGGCGGCGTCGAACGAGCCCTCGGCGAAATGCACGCCGCTGCGGTCCGCGGCCAGCGCCCAGGCGGGCAACGCCGCCGAGGACAGCGCGCGGCCGGCTTCGACGTCTTCCTTGATCCAGCCGACCACTTGCTGCCAGCCGGCGGACTGCCAGGTCTCGAACGGACCGACGCTCCAGCCGAAGCCCCAGCGGATGGCGAAGTCGACGTCGCGCGCGGAATGGGCGATATCGGCCAGATGCACGGCGATGTAATGGAACACGTCGCGGAAGCACGCCCACAGGAACTGAGCCTGCGGATGTTGGCTCTCGCGCAGCGCCTTGAACTTGGCGGCCGGGTCGGGATTCTTGAGAATGTCCTTGACCGCGTCGTCGCCCTTCTCGCCCGAGCCGACGTATTCGCCGCTCGCCGGGTCGAGCACGAACATCTGCTTGCCTTCCTTCTTATAGATGCCGACCTTGGTCTTGGCACCCAATGCGCCGGCGGCGATCAGCTTCTGCAGCCACTCCGGCGACTTGAACAGACCATGCCACGGATCGTTGGGCAAGGTGTCCTGCATGGTCTTGACCACATGGGCGAAGGTATCGAGTCCCACCACGTCGGCGGTGCGGAAGGTCGCGGACTTCGGCCGGCCCAGACGCGGCCCGGTCAGATCGTCGACCACGTCGAAGCGGATGCCGAATTTCTCGGCATTGGCGATGGTGGCCAGCATCGAGAACACGCCGATGCGGTTGGCGACGAAGTTCGGCGTGTCCTTGGCGCGGATCACGCCCTTGCCGAGCGTGGTCACCAGGAAGCGCTCGAGGTTGTCGAGCATCTCGGCGTTGGAACCGCGGCACGGGATGATTTCCACCAGGTGCATGTAGCGCGGCGGATTGAAGAAATGCACGCCGCAGAAGTGCGGCTTGAGGTTGTCCGGCAGGCTGTCGGCCAGGGTATTGATCGACAGGCCGGAAGTATTGGTCACGAAGATCGTGTTGTCGCCCAGATGCGGCGCCACCTTGCGGTACAGATCGGTTTTCCAGTCCATGCGCTCGGCAATGGCCTCGATCACCAGATCGCAGTCTTTCAGCAGGGACAGATGGTCGTCGTAGTTGGCCGGCGTAATGGCGCCGATGGCATCCTTGCCCGCCAGCGGCGACGGTTTTTGCTTCTTGAGCGCGTCGATCGCCTTCAAGGCGATGGCATTCTTGTCGCCGGTCGTGGCCGGCAGGTCGAACAGCACGGTCGGCACGCGGGCGTTAGCCAGATGAGCGGCGATTTGCGCCCCCATCACGCCGGCGCCGAGCACCGCCACCTTACGCACGATGAACTTGGTTTGAGACATGGCTTCCTCGTTGAATAAATACAGCTGTTTAACAGCGGCATGTCTTCCGCCGCGACTTGCCGGCGAAACCCACCGCTTCTCGGCAGGGCCCCTCAACCCTCCCGTACTGCCGGCGGGCGGCGCCCAACGGCGCCGCCCGCCTCCACCACGCCTCTAACCGTTCAAAGGATTAGAAGCTGTAGTTGTAAGCCAGACCAATCAACTGCAGATGGGTCTTATACGAACCCGTCGTGGTTTCGCCGTTGCCGGTGCAAGAGCCGCCCGTCGCCGTCACGCCGGCCGGGCTGCAGTTGTCGGTGTAGTTCAGATTGGAGTTTTTGAACCACACGTAGCTGTAGGCGAAATCGATCGAGTTGTTCTTGTCGAACTTGTAGTTGGCGCCCAGCGACAGCCAAGTGCGATCGCTATCCGGCAGCGCCGGGTCGCGCAACTGGTCGCTCGGCACCGGGCTTTGCTCGTAGGCAACACCCGTACGCAACAGCAGGCTGTCGCTGTACTTGTAGTTCATGCCCAGCGCGTAAGTCCAGCTATCCTTCCAGTTCTGGTTGATCACCATCGCCCCTTCACCCTGCTGGCTGAAGTTCACGGTGATGTTCTGCATGACCGAGTGCCCCCACCAGGTCGCCGTCCCCATCACGGCCAACTTGTCGTTCAGGTCGTGATAGAAACTGGCGGAGGCGGAATCCGGCGTATCCACGCTGACACTAGCGTTCGAGGTGGCATGCTTGCTATTCAACAGACCAACGATGGTGCTATTGAGCGCGCCGCCGCCAACACCGCTGTAATCCCAGGTGGCGGTACCGTTCAGCGTGGTATTGATCTTGGAGCGATAGGCCAAACCAAAGCGGGTATGGTCATCCAGCTTGTACAGCCAGCCAACGTTGAAGCCGTAACCCCAGCCATCGGCATTCAACCCAACCTGTCCATCGCCCAACGTCGGCGCAACCCCCATCAACGCCGCACCAGTAGCGCCACCGAGGGCGAAGCCGGCCAGAAACACACCGGTCTGCGTATCCACGGCCTTTTGTAAATTGGCCTTCATATACTGCGCCGATACGCCGAAGCCGAAGCTGTTGTGATCGTCCAGCTTGAACGAAATCGATGGGTTGAAGTTGACCGTCTGCAACCCGATGCTTTCCAGCGCGTAGCGATTGATCGAGTTGTAGCCGTAGTTCAGCTTGGCGCCGAACGGCACGAAGATACCCAACCCGGCAGTGAATTTATCGTCGATTTTGTGCGACAGGTACATCGTCGGCGCAATCACCGAACTTGGCGCGAAGCCGCTATTGGTCGTGCTGCCGCTGAGGCCAATACGTGTCGTTGTGTTCAGATAGCGGTGCGAACCGTTATCGGTGTAGGTCGAGTCCGGAATAACATCGGTCACGCCGAACTGGATCTGCGTGCCGTCCAATTCGGACAAGCCGGCCGGGTTGTAATAGATAGTGGAAGGGTCTGCGGCTTCGGCGGCGTTGGCATGCGCGGTACCTTGGGCGGACACGCTCTGCGAACCGAAGTTATAGCCAGATGCCAGCGCTTGGCCCGACAGCGCCGCGGCGCCCATGGCCATGACCGACAAGCTGAGGAGCTTGAGTCTCATGTTATCCCTCTCGATGCATATAATATTTGGTTTGTCGTATTTTATGCGAAACGCAAAGCGTTTCAGCAGGGATAGTACCAGAGAATTAGAGTATGTCCACTAAAAAACCGAGCACTTGTTCCAAACGCGTGTTTCATATTACAGCTTTGCAACACCACCACGTCAAACGAATCAAACAACTGAAAATCAAGCAATTTGCCGAGACTTCCCCTGATCATCGACCGCTACATAGGTCATAATCACTTCTGCTGCCAAGACGGTATTGCCGTCTGACCTTTCGACCAGGGCCGATACTTTGAGCACCAATGAGCTCTGCCCCTTACGTAGACATTCGGCATAAAGTGTCACGGTATCATTCAAATATACCGGCACCTGCAACTGAAACGTGTTGATGGACACCGCCGCCACCGCCCCCTGGGTCAGATGCTCGCCCACCAGCATCGCCGCCTGGTCGATCAGCCCAAAAAGCCAGCCGGCGCGCACCCTGCCATAGCTATCCAAACTATCCTGCAGCGCCTGGACGCGCAGCACAGGCGACCCCGATGGAACTTGCGTCATGACCACTCCGGGAGAAATGCCCGAGCCACTGCGGCGGCCCGGGCAAGGCAAATGTTGCATTGCACTAAAAAATCAGCCGTTCCAGCAAACCTTCGTCGTGCCTATCAAGTTTCATGTCAAAGTCATCAACCATGATCACGTCGCGCTTGAGCTTGCGCGCACGGGTCAGCGCGTCGAACTCGGCCTGGGTGATCAACCCCTGCTGTAAGGCTTCCCCCAGACGCTCGCGTGCGGTCAAGGTCTTGAATTTGCCTTCGCGCGCCAACTTGCGCAGCTTGTGCTCCAACGGTTCGGTATCGAGGATCGCCTGCAGGGCGATCGGCATCACGCCAACCGGATCGCGCTCATCCTGGGCAACGAAGATACCCTGCGTCAGCCGCGAACGCGCCCCGCCCGGCGTCATCACCGCGCGCGCCACTTGCGTGCCCAATTTGTCCGACGGCGGGGTAAGCGTCAGCCCCCACGGGAAAATCAAGCGGCGCAGCACCCAGGCCAGACCGCGGCTTGGCAGATTGTTCAAGAAGCCGTGCATCGCCTGCTGCACGTCGTACAACGCCGACTCCACCGCCCAGCACACCAACGGCAGGTCTTCCTTCTGCGCGCCATCGCGCTCGAAACGCTTGAGCGCCGCGGTAGCGATATAGAGCCCGGACAGCATGTCGCCCAAACGGGCCGACAGCTTCTCGCGGAACTTGAGCGTGCCGCCAAGGCTGAACATCGCCATGTCCGACAATAGCGCGAAAGCGCTGGAGAAACGGGTCACCTGCTTATAATAGCGGCCGGTTGCCCCGCCTTTCGGGCTTCGGACCAGCGCGGCGCCGGTCAAGCCCATCCACAACGCGCGCACCTTGTTGCTGCCGACGAAGCCGATATGGCTGGTGAAGGCGTCGTCGAACTCGGCCAGGTTGTTGTCCATCGCCGCGCGCATTTCGCGCAGCACATACGGATGGCAACGGATGGCGCCCTGACCGTAGATGATCATCGAGCGGGTCAGAATATTGGCGCCCTCGACCGTGATGGCGATCGGAATCGCCTGATAGGCGCGGCCGAGGTAATTGCGCGGCCCGAGCACCACCGTCTTGCCGCCGTGGATGTCCATGGCGTCATTGACCACTTTGCGCATGCGCTCGGTATTGTGATACTTGAGCACCGCGGACAGCACCGACGGTTTTTCGCCCAAGTCCAGCCCGGTCAACGCCAGATCCTGCGACGCCTCCATTTGATAAGTATGGCCCGCGACACGAGCCAGCGCCTCGTCGACGCCCTCGAATTTGCCGACCGGCAGGCCGAATTGGTCGCGGATGCGCGCGAAGGCGCCGGTGACGAAGCTCGCCAGCTTCCCAGAAGCCACCGACATGGCCGGCAGCGAGATGCAGCGCCCCACCGACAGACACTCGACCAGCATTCGCCAGCCCTGGCCGACATACTCTTGACCGCCGATCACCCAATCCATCGGAATGAAAACGTCCTTGCCCCAGGTCGGCCCGTTCATGAACACGGCGCCGCCGGGGAAATGGCGCCGGCCGATATGCACGCCCTCATACGCGGTTGGCACCAGCGCGCAGGTAATGCCGATATCCGGCTGATCGCCCAACAGGTGATCCGGATCGAACAACTTGAAAGCCAGGCCGAGCACAGTGGCCACCGGCGCGAGCGTAATCCAGCGCTTTTCCCAGGTCACGCGGATACCGAGCACATTGTCGTGGCGCGCGCCGCTATGCGGATCGGTATAAGACCCGCGGCACACCACGCCGTAGTCTGGAATGCTGCCCGCGTCGGAACCGGCATACGGGCTCGTGAGCGCGAAGCAAGGGATGTCCTCGCCGCGCGCCAGCCGCGGCAGATAGAAGTCTTTCTGCGCTTCAGTGCCATAGTGCTGCAGCAACTCGCCCGGGCCGAGCGAATTGGGCACCATCACCGACACGGCGGCCGAGCCGCTGCGCGTGGCGAGCTTGGTCACCACCTTGGCGTGACCGTAGTTGGAGAATTCCAGGCCGCCGTACTTCTTCTGGATGATCATCCCCAGGAAGCCGTTGCGCTTGATGAAGTCCCAAACCTGTTCGGGCAGGTCCTTTTCCTCGTGGGTGATCGCCCAATCGTCGATCATGCCGCACAACGTCTCCGTCGGACCATCGATGAACGCCTGCTCTTCGGGCGACAGCTTCGGCGCAGGGAAAGACGCCAGCCGGTCCCAATCGGGCTTGCCGGAAAATAGATCACGGTCCCACCACACGGTGCCGGCATTGATCGCTTCCTGTTCGGTTTGCGACATGGCCGGGGTGATTTTTTTGAAAATGGCGAACACCGGGCCAGTCAGCACCAAGCGGCGCAACGGCACGACGTTCAGCACAACGGCGACGGCGATGAACACGCCCCACACCCAAGACGCCGCCATGACACCCGGCGCCATAAACGGCAATCCGGCCAGCCAGACAGCCACCCCAGCGCTCCAGCCGAGCACCGGAGCGCGGAAGTACGCCAGCGCGCCCAAAAGCACGATCAGGACGACAATAGATAACAACATAGCCTTCTCCTCGTGTTGACCCTTGTTCCGGCTTGTCGCGGCGCCATGCCATCGATCTGCCGGATTTTATTGTCGGCCGGGCATTCGCCCGGTCCGTCCGTGCGTTGCTACATAAACGCACGCTACCGCTATTCAACCGCGCGCCGGCGCCACCAGGGCGCTGACCACGTACGGTAGCAGGTGCTTGACGATCATGTCCGGATCGCGCGCGCTGACCACCTGGCTGCGCGTGAAAATTTTCAGCACGTCATTGCCGGCGAAGGCATTGAACATGACGCTGAAGGAAAAATGCATGCGCCACGCCCGCTCGTCGGCGGAAAGACCGGGCAGCACGCGCTCGAACGCCGCGTTGTAACGGTCGACGAACACGCTGTATTGCTGCGACAGCGTGTCGCGCAGCACCCGGTGGTTCTCCACCAAGGTGCGCGACATCAAACGCACGAACATCGCCCCGCCGCGTGACGGATCTTTCGACAACATCAGACAAGGGCGGATAAAGCTCATGACCAACCCCTCCACCGTCGGCGTCGACGACTTTTCCAGCACGTCGAGCTCCGTCAGACACGCGGTGATCAGCGGAGCCAGCCGCCGCAGGAACACCGCCTCGAACAAGGCATCCTTGGAACCGAAGTGGTAATTGACGGCGGCGAGGTTGACGCCGGCTTGCTGCGTAATCATGCGCAGCGAGGTACCTTCGAAACCATGCTCGACAAACAGGCGCTCGGAAACATCGAGTATCCGGCTGGTCGTATCGGGCTTGGTGCTGTCCATGCTGTCTCCTGGTTTGTTCTTGTTATTGGCGCGTATCGCTCACCACGTTTAGAACAGTTGTTTGAAACTTACGTTTTAATTTGACACATGTCAATAGAGGACGGCTTTTATTCGAACGTTTGTCCACCGCCGCAATGACAATATAATGAAAAACGCCAGCATGACAAGCTGGCGTTTTAAACGGACCGGCGCACGAAAATGGCCGGGAACATACGTTACAACCCGCGCAACAAATCCACCTTCAAATCATCGAGATGTTCCAGCCCCACCGCGACCCTCAGCAGCCCCTCGACGATGCCGGCCCGTTCTCGCGCCTCTGCAGTTACCCGCGCGTGCGTGGTCGAGGCCGGATGGGTCAGCGTGGATTTGACGTCCCCCAGATTCGCGGTACGCGAAATCAGTTCGATGCCGTCGACGACGCGCCACGCCGCCTCGCGCCCGCCCTTGATCACGAAGGACAGCACCGCGCCCCCCAGGCGCTGTTGGCGCATGGCCAACGCGTGCTGCGGGTGGCTCGCCAAACCGGGGTAGTAGACGCGCTCGACCTGTGGCAGCGTCGACAGCCACTCGGCCAACGCCAGCGCCGTCGCGCACTGCCGCTCCATGCGGATAAACAGCGTTTCCAGCCCGGAGAGCAGCACCCAGGCGTTGAACGGAGACAACGAGGGACCGGCGGTGCGCACATGCAAATAGATCGGCTCGATCAAACGATCGCTGCCAACTACCGCGCCGCCGAGCACCCGGCCATGGCCGTCGAGGAACTTGGTGGCCGAATGCACCACCAAGTCGGCCCCAAGCGCCAACGGCTGCTGCAGCGCGGGCGAGCAAAAACAATTATCGACCACCAAGAGCGCGCCATGCGCATGGGCGAGTTCGGCCAAGGCGGCAATGTCCGCCACCTCGGTCAACGGATTGGATGGCGTCTCCACGAACAGCAGCCGGGTATTGGGCCGGATGGCCGCGCGCCACGCATCCAAGTCGGTCGGCGGCACGAAAGTGGTGTCGATGCCGAAGCGCGACAGTGTGCCGGAGAACAGATTCAGCGTGGAGCCGAACAGGCTTTGCGACGACAGCAAATGATCGCCCGCCTGCAGATTGCTCATCATCACGGCTTGGATGGCCGCCATGCCGCTCGCCGTGGCGATGGCGCGCTCGCCGCCCTCCAAGGCCGCAAGCCGCGTCTGAAAGGCATTGACGGTCGGGTTGGTGAAGCGGGAATAGGTATAGCCTTCCTGTTCGCCCAAAAACAGGCGCGCGCCCTCTTCCGCGCTGTCGAAGGTAAAGCTGGACGACAAATAAACGCCCTGGCTATGCTCGCCGAACGCGCTCAATTCGCGACCGGCGCGCACGGCCAGGGTTTCGGGATGCAATGGCTGATTGGATGCTGTCATCGTTTCTCTTTGAAATTTCTCTTTAATATTTAGTCGCGGCTAGATCAAATTCTGCTCCGCCACGTTCAGGTTCAGATCGATAAACTGCGACGCGGCCTCTTCCTCGCCGGCTTTGGCCGCGAGGCGCGAGCACTCGATGGCGTCGAGGTAGGCTTGCGAAATGTCGCCGGTAATGTATTGGCCATCAAAGCACGACGTCTCGAACACCGACAGCGCCGGATTGACACTGTGCACCGCCTCCATCAGCGCGTCCAGATCCTGATAGATCACCGCGTCCGCACCGATTTCACGCGCGATGTCCTCCTCGCTGCGGCCGGTGGCCAGCAATTCGGCCCGCGTCGGCATATCGATACCATAGACATTGGGAAAGCGTACCGCAGGCGCGGCGGAAGCGAAATAGACTTTCTTGGCGCCGGCATCACGCGCCATCTGCACGATCTCTTTCGACGTCGTGCCGCGCACGATGGAATCATCCACCAACAACACGTTACGGTCCTTGAACTCGGTGGCGACAGGGTTGAGTTTCTGGCGCACCGATTTCTTGCGCACGGCCTGGCCGGGCATGATGAAGGTGCGGCCGATATAGCGGTTTTTGATGAAACCCTCGCGATAGGGCAAACCCAGGCTGTTGGCCAATTGCAGTGCACTCGGACGGCTGGTATCGGGGATCGGCATCACCACGTCGATATCGATCGCCGGCAATACGCGCCGCACCTTTTCGGCCAGCTTCGCGCCCATGGCAATGCGCGCGAGATAAACCGAGGCGCCGTCGATGACCGAATCCGGCCGCGCGAAATAAACGAACTCGAACAGACAGGGCGCGCGCCGCGTGCTGCCGGCGCACTGGCGCGCGTGCATGTCGCCCTCGAAAGTCACGTACACCGCCTCGCCCGGCTCGACGTCGCGCAGCAACTCAAAGCCGGAGCAGTCGAGCGCGACCGACTCGGAGGCGAACATGGTTTCCGTCTTGTCGCCGTGCCGATGCACCCCCATCACCAGCGGACGAATCCCATTGGGATCACGGAAGGCCACCAAGCCATAGCCGGCGATCATCGCCACCACGGCATAAGCGCCCTGCACCCGGCGATGCACCGCCTCGACCGCGCCGAACACCGCGTCCGCCGACAACTCGAAGCCTTCGACGCGCTGGGCGATCTCGTGGGCGAACACGTTGAGCAGCACCTCGGAGTCGGAGCGCGTGTTGATGTGGCGCAGGTCATGCCGGAACATATCGGCCTTGAGCTCATCGGTATTGGTGAGATTGCCGTTGTGCGCCAACACGATGCCGAAGGGTGAATTGACATAGAACGGCTGCGCCTCGGCCAGGTTCGTGGCCGAACCGGCGGTGGGGTAACGCACGTGCGCGATGCCGGCCGTGCCTTGCAGCGAGCGCATGTTGCGGGTACGGAAGACATCGCGCACCATGCCGCTGCCTTTATGCATGTGAAAGGTTTTACCTGCGGCGGTGACGATGCCGGCCGCGTCCTGACCGCGATGTTGCAGCACCTGCAAACCGTCGTACAGCAATTGATTGACGGCCGACTGACCGACTACGCCCAAAATTCCACACATATCCGCTCTCTTCCAGAAACCGAATGCACATAAAAAAAGCGGAAATCTTGAATTGAAGATATCAAGATATTCCGCTTGTCTCACCCCTGTTCGGGTAATTCAGGCTGCCGGCCAATATTGGCGGCAGCCAAGGCCTTAAGGCGAGCGCCCCGGCCTCCAACGGCGGCGCCAGCAGCGCGTTGCGCCAGACCGGCTCGCGCGGCAAATCGGTCAGACCGGCGATCAACGTCAGCACAACCAGCACCAGCGCCCCGCGCGCCAAGCCGAAGCCCGCGCCGAGAATCCGGTTGACGCCGCCAAGCCCGGCCGAATCCAACAACCCCGTCAGTACGGCACGCAGCAGACAAGACGCGAGCCAGGCCACGAAGAACACGGCGATAAACGCGGCGACCATGCGCAGACCGTGCCCCGCCAGCGCGCTAGGCACAAAACCGGTCATGCTGGGCGCGAACTGTTTGGCGCACCAGAAAGCGATCAGCCAAGCGCCGAGCGACAACACCTCGACCACCAGCCCACGCACCAGCCCGACCACGACGGAGCCGAGCAGGATGGCCAGTGCGATGAAGTCGAGCGTGGTCACGGCGTCACTGCCCCACCACAATGCCGGAGACGCCGGCATGGGCTAATTTTTTCAAGACGGCATTGGCGTCGGCGCGACTGGCGAACGGTCCGACGCGCACCCGCGTCGCCGCCCCCTTGCTGGTCTGCACCTTGCTGAAACGGGCGTCCACGCCGAGCTCGGCCAGCTTGGCTTTCAACGCATCCGCCTTGACAGGATCCGACAGCGCCGCCAGTTGAATCACGAACTTACCATCCGCGGCGGGCTTCGCGGCGGCCGGCGCGGTATCGGCGCCATCGGCGCGGCCTTCAAGGATGGCGGCCGGATCGACGGTCTTATGCGGCTTGGCGATGGCGGGCGGCTTGGGTTTGGCCGGCTTGGCATGCGGCGCGGAAGATTCCTGCGCATGCTTGTGCACAGGCTGAGAGGCCTCGGCGGCAGCTTGCCGAGCGGGTTTCGCATGGGGCGCAGAGGCGCCGGCCGCACCAGGCTTGAGGGCGGGCGTCACAGGCTCGGCGACGGTGGAGAGCGACTCGGGCAACGCGGTGACATCGGGATGGGATGCTTCTTTCGGCGCGGAAGAAACCACCGGCGCCGCAGGCGCGGCCTGCGCGGCGCCGGAAGCCACGCCGACCACCAGCACGGACTCGGGCCGCATCGGCTGCTCCTGCACGCGGCCCAGCACCTTCCACAACACCACGGTGGCAATCAGCACCAGCACCACGGCGCCCACCAGACGGCGGCGCGCGCGCTTTTTCAGCAGCAGCAGCTCTTCTTGAGCGGACAGACCGGCCATGCAATCCTCAGGTAAGTGTCTGCCGGGCAGACATCACCTCGGCAACGGTATGGAACGACCCGAAAACGACGATTCTATCATTCTCTGCGGCAACCGATAAGGCGCTTTTCCATGCGTCGGAAACCGTGCCGAGAACATGCACATTTTTCACCCCTTGCGCGCGCAGCCGCTCGGCGATGCGTGCGCCGCTTTGTCCGCGCGGCATATCGAGCCCGCCGACGAACCAGCCGTCGAATTCCGTCACGGCCAAATCGGCCACCGCCTCCAAATCCTTGTCGGCCAGCATGGAAAAGACCGCATACCGATTTTCGGCAAACGGCAGCTGACGCAGGTTGGCCACCAGGGCACGCACCGCATGCGGATTGTGGCCGACATCCAAGACGACCTGCGGCCGCCCCGGCAGCACCTGGAAACGGCCGGGCCAATCGACTTCCAGGAGCCCGCGCTTGATGGCGCCCAGATCGACCGGCAGCCGCTCGAACAGCAACGCCAGCGCCGCCAAGGCGGCAGAGGCGTTGCCGATCTGATAGGCGCCGCGCAGCGCCGGCAGCGGCAGCGCGTGCCACTGCCGCTCGCCCAAGTGGAACGACCATTGCTGTTCCAAACGGACATTGCCGAAATCGCGCCCAAGCAGATACAACGGCGCGCCGATGGCGGCGGCGTGATCGATCAGACGCTGCGGCGGATGGGGGTCGGCGCAAACAGCCGGACGGCCGGAACGGAAAATGCCCGCCTTTTCATAGCCGATGCTTTCGCGGTCGGGACCGAGGTAATCCTGATGATCGAGATCGACGCTGACGACGACCGACACATCGGGCTCGAACGCGTTGACGGCGTCAAGCCGGCCGCCCAGCCCGACTTCCAGCACCATGACGTCCACGTCGGACTGCAGAAAGTGCCACACCGCCGCCAGCGTGCCGAATTCGAAATACGACAGCGGCACCTCTCCCCGCCCCGCCTCGACGGCGCAAAACGCCGCGATGAGCGCATCGTCGTCCACCGGCCGCATATCGATGGCCACGCGCTCGTTGTAGTGCAGGATGTGCGGCGAGGTATACGTGCCGACCTTATAGCCGGCGCGATTGAGCATGGTCGACAGCATGGCGCTGACAGACCCTTTGCCGTTGGTGCCGCCGATCATGATGACCGGACAGGCGGGCTTGAGCGCCATCGCGTCGCGCACGCGGCCGACACGCTCAAGCCCCAGATCGATGGTCTTACCGTGCAGGGTTTCAAGATAGGACAGCCATTCCGGCAGGGTGCGAGCTTGCATCATCGTGATACCTGAAGAGTGGGCGCCAAAGCGCCCCAACGAACGAAAACCCGCAAACGGCGCAACGCGTCGCGCGGCGCCGCATCGGCGAGCAGCACGCAAAACGCGCGCCGCCCGGCGCGGCGATAATGAAGCACGATCAACCCGGGCAAGGCAACACTGCCGTCGTCGAGCGCCACTTCTTCACGCACGCCGTCCTGCCAAACCGACAAGCGCGCGCCGGCGCGCACTTCGATGGCCTCGACCCGGCATGCCGCCCGCCATAGACGCCAGGCCAGCCAGGGCAACGGCGCGAATAGCCACCCAGGCGCGGCCAAGGGCCACGCGAACCAGGCGGCCGCCAGGCATGCGGCGAGCACGGCCGCCCATAAGCGCGACGGCGCGAGCGGCACGCGAAAATCCGCCGCGGTCGCCAAAGCCGGCGCCGCCGGAATCATTCGAGCTCGTCGGCCGCGTCGCGGTTGGTGATATCTCCCTCGACGCTATCGAAGACCTGAGAATGGATCTCGACGTCGAACCATTCCCAAAAAGCCTTGAGCGACCTGTCCTGGGGCCACAGCGCGGAATCCTCGCACCAACCGGCCAGTTCCATTTGGAACAACTGCTCGTAAATCTCATCCAGATACGCGATGCATTGCTCGGGCTCGTCGAAGTCCGGCAGCAGGATCGCGTTGCAATTGCTGCGCAAGGTATCCAGCGTCAGATCGAGGTCGTTGTCCGGCAACGCGTGCAGCCATTGATGAAAAGGTTGTTTGGGCTTGATTACCGCCACCGAGCGATCGACAAAATACATGGGGCCGTCCTTCTGCTGATTTGACCAGGCAGGCATTGTAACAGCCGAGACAAACCCGCGCGAAGGTTCCACCGTCGACATGCTACAATCGGACGGTTTTCCCGCATCCGATTCACCATGGCACTCATTACCGTCGAAAAAGCCTGCCTGGCCTTTGGCCACCACGCCTTGCTGGACCACGTCGATTTCTCGCTCGAACCGGGCGAGATCGTCGGCCTCATCGGCCGCAACGGCGCCGGAAAATCCTCACTACTCAAGGCCATTGCCGGCGCGACCCGTCTCGACGACGGCCGCATCAACATCAAGGGCGACATCTCGGTGGCCTTCGTGCCGCAAGAACCGGCGCTCGACCCGGCGCACACGGTCTTCGAGGCGGTGGCCGAGGGACTCGGCGCACTCAAGCAGTTGATCACCGACTACCATCGGCTGACCTCGCGACTGGAGCAGCCGCAGGCCGAGCACGAAGCGCTGTTGACGGAGATGGCGGCCATCCAGCACGCGCTCGAAGCGCAAGGCGGCTGGCAATTCGACGCGCAGATCCGCGCCGCGCTCGGCCACTTGAGCCTGCCGGCCGATACGTTGGTCGGAGAACTCTCCGGCGGCTGGAAAAAACGCGTGGCCCTGGCGCGGGCGCTATGCGCGCGGCCGGATGTACTGCTCTTGGACGAACCGACCAACCACCTCGACGTCGACGCCATCGTCTGGCTGGAGGATCTGCTCAAATCCTTCGGCGGCAGCGTGCTCTTGATCACCCACGACCGCCGCTTCCTCGATCATACCGTGACCCGCATCGTCGAACTGGACCGCGGCACCCTGAGGAGCTACCCCGGCTCGTTCGCCGCCTTCCTCAGCCAAAAAGCCGACGAGCTGGCGGCCGAAGCGGAACAAAACCGGATATTCGACAAATTCCATGCCCAAGAGGAAGTCTGGATCCGCAAGGGCATCGAGGCGCGGCGCACACGCAACATGGGCCGCGTGCGCCGGCTGGAAGAGCTTCGCCGTCAGCGCGCGGCGCGGCGAGAGCGCCTGGGCCAGGTCAATTTCCAACTCGACAGCGGCGAACGCTCCGGCAAGCTCGTGGCCGAGCTTGATCAAGTCAGCAAGGCTTTCGCCGGCCGCACGCTCATCGACCATTTCAGCACGCGCATCCTGCGCGGCGACAAGATCGGCCTGATCGGCCCCAACGGTATCGGCAAAACCACGCTGCTCAAACTCATCCTGGGCGAGCTCGAACCGGACAGCGGCAGCGTGCACCGCGGCACCAATCTGCAGATCGCCTATTTCGACCAGTTCCGCGAACAATTGGACGAAAATGCCAGCGTGGTCGACATCATCAGCCAAGGCAACGAGTTTCTCGACATCGGCGGCACGCGCAAGCATGTCATGAGCTATCTAGAGGATTTCCTGTTCGAGCCGGCGCGGGCGCGAAGCCCGGTGCACTCTCTTTCGGGCGGCGAGCGCAACCGTCTGCTGCTCGCGCGGCTGTTCACCCGCCCCGCCAACGTGCTGGTACTGGACGAACCGACCAACGATTTGGACATCGATACGTTGGAATTATTGGAGGAATTGCTCGCCAGCTATAACGGCACGGTATTCCTGGTCAGCCACGACCGCGCCTTTCTCGACAACGTGGTCACGCAGGTCATCGCCTTCGAGGGCAACGGCCGCCTGGAAGAAGCGCCAGGAGGCTATCAGGACTGGCTTGACACCAAAGCGCGCATGGCCAGCCTGCAAGCGGCGGCGCCGAGCCGGGCCGCCGAGCCCTCGCCGGCCAAAGCCAAACAAGACAAGCCCCGTAGCGGCAAAGCGAAGTTATCCTACAATGAAAACCGGGAATTGGCCGAATTACCGGATTTACTGGAAAAACTGGAAGCCGAGCAAGCGGCGCTCAACGAAAAACTGCTCGACCCCAATTGTTACCGTGACACGCCGCTGGAGGCGCGCGCCTGGCAGGCGCGCATTGAGGAAATCGAGGCGCTGCTGTTGGAAAAACTGGCACGCTGGGAAGAACTGGAGGCCAAACAAAAATGATGCGACGCACTTGTGCCGTATTGCTGATCCTGCTCTTGGCGGCTTGCAGCAGTCCCCCGCCGCTCAAGCAGCGCCCCTGGTCGCAAAGCGGCCGGCAGCAGCAATACGATCTGTCGCATCTACAGGCTGACGGCGCCGGTCGAGAAATTCTGATGTACACGCTCAGCCTGTTGGACGTCGGCTACCAATTCGGCGGCAGCAACCCGGCCGCCGGCCTCGATTGCAGCGGCATGGTCAGCTACATCTACCTCAACGCCGTCGGCGTGCGACTGCCGCACAACGCCGCGCAAATCGCCAACCTCGCCCGCCCGATCGACGCCGCCGAGCTGCGCGTCGGCGATCTGGTATTTTTCAACACGCTCAACCGCCCGTTCTCGCACATGGGCATCTACATCGGCGACGGCAAATTCGTGCACGCCCCGCACACCAATAGCGTGATTCGCATCGACCGGCTGGACAACCGCTATTTTGCCGCCCATTTCGAGGGCGGGCGCACCCTCTTCAGCTGAAAGCACCCGGCCGCGCCCTAGCTCGCGCCCGGTCTTGGCGGTATGATCGAAGCATTACGATTTCATCTCACGTCACCCGATCTGACCCAAGGAAAGTAAAGTGGAACTGTCATCGCGCGTACTCGCCATCAAGGAATCCCCCACGCTTGCCATTACCGCCAAGGCGCAGAAACTCAAGGCCGAAGGCCGAGACGTGGTCGCGCTCGCCGCCGGCGAGCCCGACTTCGATACGCCGGCGCACATCAAGGCCGCGGCGATCGAAGCCATCAACAAGGGCTTTACCAAATACACGCCGGTGGCCGGCATTCCCAGCCTGAAGCAGGCGGTGGTCGATAAGTTCAAGCGCGACAACGGCGTCGACTATACGACCAAGCAGATTCTGGTTTCCGTGGGCGGCAAGCAAAGCTTCTTCAATCTCTGCATGGCGCTGATCGGCCGTGGCGATGAAGTGGTCATTCCCGCCCCCTACTGGGTCTCGTACCCCGATATCGTGTTGTTGGCCGAGGGCACGCCGGTGGTGGTGAACTGCGGCATCGAACAAGGCTTCAAGCTGACCGCCGCCCAGCTGGAAAAGGCCATTACGCCCAAAACCAAGCTGCTGGTACTCAACAGCCCGTCCAATCCGACCGGCGCGGTCTATACGCTGGAAGAGCTCCGGGCGTTGGCCGAGGTGCTCAAGCGCCATCCGCAGGTGATGATCGCCTCGGACGACATGTACGAACACGTTCTCTTGGGCGACACCCGCTTCTACAACATTCTCAACGCCGCGCCGGAACTCAAGGACCGCACCATCCTGCTCAACGGCGTCTCCAAGGCCTACTCGATGACCGGCTGGCGCATCGGCTATGCCGGCGGCCCGGAATGGCTGATCAAGGCGATGGAGAACATCCAATCGCAATCGACCTCCAATCCGACCTCGATCTCGCAGGTGGCGGCCGAAGCGGCGATCACGGGCGATCAAGGCTGCATCACGCCAATGCTGGAAGCCTTCAATCAGCGCCACGTGTTCGTCGTCGACTATTTCAACCGCATCCGCGGCCTGAAGTGCCTGCCGGCCGGCGGTGCCTTCTACGCATTTGTCGATGCCCGCGCGGCCATCGCCAATCTGCACGCCGAGGGCAAGATCGCCGAAGCGACGGACATGGCGCTCGGCACCTACCTGCTGGAAACCCAGGACGTGGCCGTGGTGCCTGGCTCCGCCTTTGGCGCGGAGGGCTACTTCCGCATCAGTTTCGCCACCAGCATGGGCAATCTGGAAAAGGCGCTGGCGCGCATCGAAAAGGCGCTCGGCTAACCGTCTCCCGCCGCCCTTGCCGTGTTCCGCGCGGCAAGGGCGTTTTCATGTCATGACAATGGCAATATTACCGATTGCGTTCCCGGGACTCCCTTCCTAAGCTGAAAACCATAACAAGCTAAGGAGAGACCCATGCGCAAACTGATCCTGTTGTTTTGGCCATCGTTCGTCATCGCCTGTCTCGCGTCGGTGACCTTCTTCGCCCTGTTCGACCCCTACGAGCTCAAACTGCACGGCACTCAGCTATTCAGCGACAAACGCGCCGCCTACACTTTCTTTCTGCTCGCCGCGTGGGCCTTCGGCGCGCTCAACACCGCCGTGGTATTTTTCCTGCAGAAATCCGAGTCCGACGTCAACGGCTTTTGCCCGATGCTGAAGCACAACGCCAGCGTCGGCGATCCGGACGCTCCCGACGGCCAGGCACAGCCATAAAAAAAGCAGCCGCGATGCGGCTGCTTCGGTTTGTCGTGCCGGCAGCACTCAGAAAACGTGCAAGCCTTTGAGCATGACGATCAGGATCAACAACGGCGACACCCAGCGCAGCACGGTAAAGACCGCGTCGAGCAGTCCTTGATTACGCAGCCGGCCATGATTGGTCAGCTCCTGCTCGAAACGCTGTTTGCCCCACACCCAACCCACGAACAGACACAGACCAATGCCGCCGAGCGGCATCATGATGTTGGACGTCATGAAATCGAACAGATCAAAGGTGGTCATGCCGAACAGCTTGAAGCCGGCCATGCTGCTGTTCGACAGCGCGCAAGTAGCGCCCACCAGCGCCAACAGCGCCAGCGACAGCCAGGTGGCGGTCGAGCGCTTCATCTTGAAATGCTCGTTCATCAGCGCGATCGGCACCTCCAGAATCGACAACATCGCCCCCATCGACGCCACGGCGGTCAGCACGAAGAAAGCAAACATGAACACGTGCCCAAACAGCATATTGTGGAACACGGCGGGGATGGTAATGAACAACAGCGACGGGCCGGCGGCCGGTTTGAAACCGAAAGCGAACACGGCGGGGAAAATGGCGATGCCCGCCAGCATGGAGACGAACAGGTCGGCGCACATGACGCGGAAAGCCGTGGCGGGAATATTCTGGTCGTCGCGGAAGTAGCTGCCGTAAGTCATCATCGTGCCCATACCGATCGACAACTTGAAAAACGCGAGGCCGACCGCTGTCAGCACCACTGCGCCGGTTATCTTGCTGAAATCCGGCTGGAACAGGAACTTCAGCCCTTCGGAAGCCCCGGGCAACATCAGGCTACGCACCCCGACCACCACCAGCAGCACGAACAACAGTGGCATCAGCTTCTTGGTCGCCGCCTCGATGCCCTTGGAAACGCCCAAAAGCAATATGCAGCCCATCAGCACCAGCACCAGCCATTGCCACAGGAGCGATTGCAGCGGGTTGGAAATCAACTGGCCAAAGACGCTCTCGGTCACCTTCGGATCGCTGGTCAGCAAACCGGAACCGGCGGCCTTGAATACATAGGCGAACACCCAAGCCGCCACTTCCGAATAAAACGCCATGATCAGGAACGCCGACAGCACGCCCAGCACGCTGATCAGCCACCACGGCTGGCCGGCCGGAGACAGGGTCTTCATGGCGGTATAGGCATTGGCCTTGGCTTTGCGGCCCAGCATGATCTCGGCGATCATCACCGGCAAGCCGACCAGCAGCGTGGCCAGCACGTAAACCACGAGGAACCCGGCGCCCCCGTTGGTGCCGGTCAGATAGGGGAATTTCCAGATATTACCCAGTCCCACGGCGGATCCCAGCGTCGCGGCGAGCACGCCGAAACTCGAGGTAAATCCGTCGCGAGAGGCCGCTGAGGCGGCTTTATTTTCTTCTTTCATAACTGATCTCTTTGTAACCCAACAACATTAACCGCCCTCTTTGGGGCGGCATCCTGTGCCCTTATAGGGCATAAGTGATTTTGCGTGTTTTTCCGTGCAAGTGCAAAGGGACTATTGTCCGTATTACCGCAGGCGGCAGAGAATTTCCCTTAAGTCCGCCAGCCAGGCATCACAAATCGTTAACTGCTCGGCTTCGATATACTCATCCGGCCGGTGCGCCTGTTCGATCGACCCAGGACCGAGAACGACACAAGGGAAGCCCGCCGCGCTGAAGCAGCCGGCCTCGGTGGTGTAGGCAACCGCCTGGCGCGGCTGATCAGGACACAACTCGGCGATATACCGCATCAATGCGCCGTCCTCGGGCGACTCGAACGGCGGACAATCGATCAAGGGCGCGATGTCGATACCGGCCTCCGGTGCTTGGCGCCGCATCTCCTCCGCCAGCGTGGCGGCATAATCCCGCACCGAGTCGATGTAGCGCGACAAAGGTTCGCCAGGAAGCCAGCGGCACTCGAAGACGAACTCGCACTCGCTCGGCACGATATTGGCCGCGCTGCCGCCATGGATGAGCCCCGTCTGAAGCGTGGCGAACGGCACATCGTACAGGGGCCGTGCACGGCCAAACTGCGCTTCGGCGTCGGCCAGCTTGCGGATGTGACCGATGAGCCGCGCCGCGTACTCGATGGCATTGACGCCCAGCGGCGTCAGCGACGAATGCGCCGCGCGCCCGCGCACCCGGCAACGGAAATGGGCAATGCCCTTATGGGCCACCACCGGCCGCATCAACGTCGGCTCGCCGATCACGCATCCCGCCACCGGCACACCGCGCGCAATCAAATCGGACACCAGCCGCGGCACGCCCAGGCACCCCACTTCCTCGTCATAAGACAGCGCGAACCCCACCGGCTGCCACAACCGTCCCGCGGCATGCACAGCCAGCACCGAAGGCAGCCAGGCCAGCACGCAGGCGATAAATCCCTTCATATCCGCCGCCCCGCGGCCGTACAGGCGCCCATCCCGCGCCGTCAACACAAACGGCGGACTCGACCACGCCTGACCATCCACCGGCACCACGTCGCTATGACCGGAAAGAATCAGCGCCGGCCGTTCCGCCGGCCCCAACAGCGCAAACAGATTGGCCTTGGTCCGATCGTCGTTGTAGGTCAGCCGACAATCGACGCCAAGGCCGGCGAGGTACTGGCGCACCCAATCGATCAGCGCCAGGTTGGAATGGCGGCTGGTGGTGTCGAAGGCCACCAGCGTGGTCAGCAAGGCAGAGGAATCGGTCGGCATGGTCGCTCCGTCGCGGACGGCGTGTCGCCGGCCGCTCAACAAGACTGAAAAAGGGCGTGACAGGTTCATATCAACTGGCTATACTCGCTTCCTCTTATGGCGGGTCTCCCCGCATTGCATCGCGGTTCACCTGGTCAGGTCCGGAAGGAAGCAGCCAAAGCCGCATCGTGCAAGTGCCGGGGGTCAGGCTCGCCACCTCTCCCCTTTTTTTGTCTCAAATTATGTCATTTTCTTACGCCATTGCGACATTGGCATAAAATTCCATTGTTCTCAACAATTAGAATCAGCTAACATTGCGTAAAATTACTTAGCCCCAAACCTTCTGAATTTTTACAAAGTTTTGGGATACCCAATTTAGATATTTTGCTAGTGTTAGATTGTCGGTCACCCCGAACAACGACTAGAAAATCGATTCGACTTGCCAATGAGAGGACATCAACATGAAACTGTTCGAAAAAATCACCAATCCGCGTGAAATCCGCCGTAAGCTCGGCCTGAACCAACAAGAGTTCTGGAGCCGCATCGGCGTTACGCAATCCGGTGGCTCGCGCTACGAAAGCGGCCGCAACATGCCCAAGCCGGTACGTGAACTGCTGCGTCTGGTGCATGTCGAGCAGATCGATCTGTCCAAGGTTCGCCGCGAAGACTTCGAAATCGTGGAATACCTGAAAGAGACCCACCCGGACTTGTACAAGAGCCTGCGCAAGGCCGTACGCGCCAAGATGGAGACGCAGGAAAGCGGCGTCGAAGCGCTGCTCGGCTAATTACGCCAACCACGCACGAAAAAAGGCGGGGCGCCTCATGCGCTGCCGCCTTTTTCACGCCCTCGCCATCCGGTCTCACTTGCCGTTATAGCGAACCAGCAAGATCGGCACATCGCACAGCTTGAGCACACCTTCAGCCACACTCCCCATCAATAGGTGCATCACGCCGGTCCAGCCGTGGGTTCCCATGACCACCAGATCGGCACCCCAGGTCGTCGCATCCTCTACCAACACCGAGGCGATCTTATCGCCCCAGCTCTCGAGAATCTTGCATTCCGGCGCGATACCCAGCGCTTGCGCCTTTTCATGGGCTTGCTTGAGCACCAGCTCGCCGGCCTCCTTGACCGACTTCTGCAGCTCCGAAGCATCGAGGAACTCCGTTCCGCCCCAGCCAAACTGCGCCAAGTCCACCACGTGCACCATGCGCACCTGGGCGCCGCACTCGGTCGCCAACTTGCAAGCTTCCGCCAGCGCCAGGTTCGAGGTGTCGCTATCGTCCACCGGCACAAAAATTCGTTGGTACATGATGCCCCTCCTTTGATGGGAGTTACGCTCCCTGCAAATCCAGTCTAGCAAAGCACTCAGCCGGATGATTGATACAGATTAAAACTGTCGATTAGACTAAGCGCCATTTAGCGAGAGATCACGACAATGGCCCGAATACCGCTTAGCCTGCCCGACCCTGTTTTGTTCGAAACGCTGCTCGATGTCCGCATCGGCGATATCAATTATGGCAACCACATGGCAAATGATGCAATTTTAAGATATGCACATGAGGCCAGGTTGCGCTTCCTACAGCAGTACGGCTATAGCGAACTGGACATCGAAGGCTATGGCATCATCATGGCGGACGCCGCCATCAACTACAAGGCGGAAGTCTTTCATGGCATGACCTTGCGCGTAAAACTCGGCATCCGCGACATCTCCCGCCATGGCTTCGACCTTGTCTACCAGGCAGTCGATGACAAGAGCGGTCAAGAAGTGGCAAGATTGAAAACGGGTATCGTCTTTTTCGATTATGCAAACAGAAAAATAGCCCTGATTCCGCCGGCATTCCTGGCGCGCTTTCAGGACAAGGCAGGAGGCGCCAAACCATGAGACCCTACCGAGTCAATTCTCCGCAAGCGATGGCACGTTTCATCGCCATGTTCATGATCACCGACGGCGAAATGGACGAGCGCGAGCTCGACGCGCTGGAAAAGGTGATGGCCTATGACCTTTTGGGCTTAAGCCGCAAACAGTTCACCCAGGTGCTGGTCGATTACTGCGACGACATTTCGGACGAAGCGGAGCAAGACGGCACGATCCACCTGATCGACCGTCAACGCATCGATGCGCTGCTGGAAGAAGTCACCGACCACAGCAAGCAGCTGTTGACCTGCGCGCTGGCGATGGATGTCGCCAAGGCAGACGGCGACATCAGCCCACCCGAGATGGCCTTGCTGCGCCATTTGATGCAATGCTGGGACATCACGCTGACCGATATCGAAGCTGCCATCGTCAAGGCTTCACGTCGGCAGACCGGTGCCGCGGCTCAGGCACAGAATGCCCTGGACTGACGCGATCGACGGCTTCCTGACCACGCTGCGGCGCGAAGGGAAGAGTCCGAACACGGTGGGCGCCTACCAGCGCGACCTGCACGCGTTAGCCGAATTAGCCGATGGCGCGGCGCCAGCCGCGCTGACGGCGGCCAACGTCCGTCATTTTGTCGCAAAACTGCATGCGCGCGGCCTCTCCGGCCGCAGCCTCGGCCGCATGCTATCCGCTTGGCGCGGCCTATTCGACTGGCTGATCGCGCGCGGGCAACACGACGTCAACCCCTGTCTCGGACTGCGCCCCCCGAAGGAAGGGCGGCGGCTGCCGCATGCGCTGGCGGTGGATGCGGCGGCGGCGCTCTTGGACGGCGTCGCGCCGGATTCGCTGCTGGATTGCCGCGATAAGGCGATGTTCGAATTGATGTACTCGTCCGGCTTACGCCTGTCAGAACTGGCCGGACTTGACATCGAGGACGTGGATTTCGACCAAGGGCTCGCCCGGGTGGTCGGCAAGGGCAATAAAACGCGGGTGGTGCCGATTGGCGGCCAAGCGCGCCAAGCACTCCAGGCATGGCTCGCTCAACGGCTGGCGCAAAGCGGCGAGACCGCGCTATTTACCGGCCAGCGCGGACGGCGTCTGGGCGCGCGGCAAATCGAGAAGCGGCTTGACCTCTGGAGCGTGAAGAGCGGCGCGAGCCAGCACGTGCATCCGCACATGCTGCGCCACTCGTTCGCCTCGCACCTGCTGCAATCGTCGGGCGACCTGCGCGCCGTCCAGGAATTGCTCGGCCACGCCAACCTGTCCACCACGCAAATCTACACCAGCCTCGACTACCAGCATTTGGCGCAGGTCTACGACGCGGCTCACCCGCGCGCCAAGCGCCGCAAGGGATCAGACGACTAACGGCGCCGCCTCGATGCGCGCAATCAAACGCGAGAGCGCTCTTTCCACCGTCTGCCGGCGCACCGCCGCGCGATCGCCGTCAAAATGGCAAACGAATGCCTCGCATTCGCCCCCTGCGCCAGCCAACGCGAACCACACCATCCCCACAGGCTTGTCCGGCGAACCGCCGCCCGGCCCCGCCACGCCGGACACCGCGACCGCCCAATGCGCGCCGGCGCGGCGCAATGCGCCGGCGGCCATCTCGCGCACGGTGCGCTCGCTGACGGCGCCCGCCGCGGCGAGCGTTTCCACGCGCACGCCGAGCATGTCCTGCTTGGCTTGGTTGCTATAGGTCACGAATCCATAGCCGAACCAGTCAGACGAGCCGGCAATGTCGGTCAGTGCAGCGCTGATCATGCCGCCCGTGCACGATTCGGCCGTGGCCACCGTCTCGCCGCGCGCGCGCAACGCTTCACCGAGCCTGCGCGCCAAGGCTTCAATGTTTTCCATGACGGCTCCGGAAATGGCCAATCAACCCGTTGGTCGAGCAATCGTGCTCGTGCGCGGGGGCCAACTGCGGCGACAGTTGCGGCAGAATCACCTTCGCCAGCTGCTTGCCGTATTCGACCCCCCATTGATCGAACGAGTTGATGCCCCAGATCACCCCTTGCACGAACACCTTGTGCTCGTACATCGCCATCAGCATGCCCAAGCTATAGGGCGTAATCCGGTCCAGTGCGATGGTATTGGACGGCTGATTACCCGGGAACAGCTTCTGCGGCAGCAGCATGTCGACCATGTCGCCCGGCATGCCGGCCATCTCGGACAACACCTCGCTTTCGGTCTTGCCGTGCATCAATGCCTGGGTTTGCGCCAGGCAATTGGCAACCAGAACTTGATGTTGACTACCCGTCTCGTAATGACTGTTCATCGGCACGATGAAGTCGCAAGGAACAAGCCGCGTCCCCTGATGCAGCAATTGGAAAAAGGCGTGCTGGCTATTGACACCCTCCTCACCCCAGATGACCGGGCCGGTATCGAAATCCAGCCGTTCGCCATAGCGGCCGACGCGCTTGCCGTTCGACTCCATGTCCATTTGCTGGAGATGGGCCGGCAGGCGGCGCAGACCGTGATCGTAAGGCATGATCGCGTGAGTATGCGCACGATAGAACGTGTTGTACCAAACCCCCAGCAGCGCCAACACCACCGGAATATTGCGGATGAACGGCGTTTCGAAGAAATGGCGGTCCATGGCGTGCCCGCCCGCCAGGAACTGACTGAAATGCTCGAAGCCGATCGACAGCATGACCGGCAAGCCGATGGCCGACCAGACCGAATAGCGTCCGCCGACCCAGTCCCAGAACCCGAACATATTGGCCGGATCGATGCCGAAGGCGGCCACCGCCTCGCAATTGGTCGACACGGCGACGAAGTGACGCGCCACCGCGGCCTCGCCGAGCACACCGGTGAGCCACTGCCGGGCGGCATGGGCGTTGAGCAGGGTTTCGGGCGTGGTAAAGGATTTCGAGGCCACGATGAACAGCGTGGATTGCGGATCGAGCGTGCGTAGCGTACGGGCAATGTGCTGGCCATCGACGTTCGAGACGAAGTGCACATTGAGCCGCTCGCTGGCGTACGGCGCGAGCGCCTCCGCCACCACCAACGGCCCTAGATCGGAGCCGCCGATACCGAGGTTGACCACGTCGGTGATCGGCTGGCCGGTGGCGCCGAGCCAGGCACCCTCGCGCACCGCGTTGCTGAAGTCGCGTAGGCGCGCGAGCACGGCATGCACCGCCGGCACCACGTCCGCGCCATCCACCGCCAGGGATGCCTCTGCAGGCATTCGCAGCGCGGTGTGCAGCACGGCGCGATCTTCGCTGACGTTGATGTGCTCACCCTCGCGCATGCGTGCCATCCAACCGGCCAGATCGGCCGCATCGGTCAGGTCGATTAACAGTTCCAGCGTGCGGTCGGTAATGCGGTTCTTCGAATAATCGAGCAGCAAGCCGTCGAGTTCGATGCTGAAACGCTCGAAGCGATGCGGATCGGCCTCGAACAGCTGGCGCATGTGCATATGGCGCGTGGCGCGCTGATGCTGGTGCAGTTTCGCCCAGGCAGAGGAAGTATTGATGTCGTTGCTGCGAATCACAGGCATGCGAAGCGTCCGAAATGAAACCGGCCCCGCTATCGGGGCCAAAAAGCTTATAACTTCAGGAAGTTGTCTCGGTAATAGCGCATTTCCTCAATCGATTCGAGGATGTCCGCCAGCGCCTCGTGCTTGCCCTTCTTCACCACGCCGCGCGCCAAATCAGGCTTCCAGCGCTTACACAGCTCTTTCAGGGTCGAAACGTCCAAATTGCGGTAATGGAAGTGCGTCTCAAGCGTCGGCATCCAGCGCGCCATAAAGCGGCGGTCCTGACAGATGGAGTTGCCGCACATCGGCGAGGTGCGCGGCACCGTGTACTCTTGCAGGAACGCCAGCATCTGCGCTTCGGCGCCCGCCTCGGTCAGCGTGGAAGCACGCACACGCTCGATCAAGCCGGATCGGCCATGCGTGGCCTTGTTCCAGTCGTCCATGCCGTCGAGCACGCTGTCGGGCTGATGCACGACCAGCACCGGCGACTCGGCGACGATATTCAGCTGGCTGTCGGTAATCACGACAGCCAGTTCGATAATCCGGTCGGTATCGGGGTTCAGGCCCGTCATTTCCATGTCGAGCCAGATGAGGTTGTTTTGATCTTGTGCCATACTTACTCGTCTTTGCTAGTATCGAGTCATTTTCCGCTATTGCCGTCTATCCGGCAAACCTCACAAGAAAAGATATTGGATGGCAGCCGTCTTTACCAAGGTATTTTTTGTCGTCGTACTACTGACCTTCTCTCTACGCGTATGGCTGGCCTTACGCCACAGCCGTCACATTGCCGCGCGCCGCGCCGCCGTCCCGGCCGAATTCGCCGCCGACATCACGCTCGAATCGCACCAGCGCGCCGCCGACTATACGCGCGCTAAACTGAGGCTTGGCCTGGTATCCGGCGCGGTCGATCTCGCGCTCCTGCTGGCGTTGACGCTCGGTGGCGGCCTCAATGGGCTCTGGACGCTGGCCAGCCCCCTCGCGAACCACCCCGTCTTGCAGGGCACGGCCTTCATCGCCCTCGTGCTGGCGCTGTCCGGCCTGATCTCGCTGCCGCTGTCTCTGTATGCCACTTTCCGGCTGGAGGCCCGTTTCGGCTTCAACAAGATGACATGGGGCCTGTTTGTGCGCGACGGCATCAAAAGCCTGATGATCGGCGCCATCATCGGCCTGCCGCTCATCGCGCTGGCGTTGTGGCTAATGACCGTTACCGGCCGCCATTGGTGGTTGTGGCTGTGGCTCGTCTGGACCGGTTTTAGCCTATTGATGGTCGTCGTCTACCCCACGGTCATTGCGCCGCTCTTCAACCGCTTTTCGCCATTGGCGGACCAGGCGCTCAAGGCGCGCATCGAAGCGCTGCTCGCCCGCACGGGCTTCCGCAGCCAAGGGGTGTTCGTCATGGACGGCTCCAAGCGATCCAGCCATGGCAATGCCTATTTCACCGGCTTCGGCAGTGCCAAACGCATCGTCTTCTTCGACACGCTGGTCGAACATCTGACCCCGGCGGAAATCGAAGCCGTGCTGGCGCACGAGCTTGGCCACTTCAAGCTGCGTCACGTGCTAAAACGCATCGTCACCACCTTTTTACTGTCCCTGGCCGCGCTGTGGCTGCTCGGTCGACTGATCGACGCCGCCTGGTTCTACCAAGGACTCGGGCTTGCGAGCCAGGGACCGGCACAAGCCTTGCTGCTGTTTTTCCTGGCGCTGCCGGCCTTCACCTTTCCGCTGACCCCGCTGATGAGCCGCCTTTCGCGACGTCACGAGTTCGAAGCCGACGATTTCGCCGCGCGAGAAACCGACGCGCGCGACCTGATCAGCGCACTGGTGAAGCTCTATCGCGATAACGCCGCCACATTGACGCCCGATCCGCTGTATTCGGCGTTCTACGACTCGCACCCGCCCGCCGTGCTGCGCATCGCCCATCTGAAAGGAGAACCGTCATGAGGCTCGCCGACCAACACTGCTCGCCGGACACTGCCCGGCAAACGCCTGACGCCCGCGAGATGGAACGCCTGCTCACCGAGCTGCCGGGTTGGCAGATCGAAGACAAGACGCTGGTTAAGACCTACCGTTTCAGCGACTATCACCGCACGATGGCCTTCGTGAACGCGCTCGCCTGGATTGCCCATCAGCAGGACCACCACCCCGATCTATCGGTGCACTACAACCGCGTGCGCGTGGTCTGGAGCACCCACGATGCCGGCGGCCTCACCCTGAACGATTTTATTTGCGCCGCACGCTGCCAGGCGCTCCAGGCGGACGCCGCATGACCGACGCCCATCAGACTGGACAGATCATTCGCAACCATGGCCGGCGCTTCGTCGTCGAGGCCGACGGACAAGAGTACGATTGCACGACACGCGGCAAGCGCGTCGATTACGCCTGCGGCGACAGGGTACGCTTGCTGGTGCAAAACCGCGAACAAGCGGTGATCGAAAGCGCCGAGCCGCGCCGTAGTTTGTTGTACCGCCAGGATGACTGGCGCACCAAATTGATCGCCGCCAACGTGACCCGCATCCTGTTCGTCACTGCCGCCGTCCCCACTCCAAGCGAAGAACTGCTCAACCGTTGCCTGATCGCCGCCGAGGCGGCCGACATCGAACCGGTCATCGTGGCGAACAAAGCCGACCTGGCCGAAAGTTCAGGCTACCTGGCCAAGCTCGCGCCCTACCAGGCGCTGGGCTATCCGCTCGTCACCCTGTCGGCCAAGCTGGATACCGCCGCGCTGCTACCTTGGCTCGCAGGCCAGACTTCGGTCATGGTCGGCCAATCCGGCATGGGCAAATCGACGTTGACCAACGCCCTGCTTCCCCATGCCCGCGCGCGCACGGCGGAGATCTCCGCTGCGCTCGATTCCGGCCGCCACACCACCACCCATGCCACGCTCTATCATCTTGATGCGCAAAGCGATTTGATCGACTCGCCAGGTCTGCAGGAATTCGGTCTCAGACATCTGCAAGCGACCGATTTGATCCATTATTTTCCCGAAATGCGGCCGCTTATCGGCCAATGCCGGTTCCACAATTGCACCCATCGCGCAGAGCCTGGCTGTGCGGTTAAACAGGCGGCCCAAGATGGGCTGATCATGCCCTTCCGGCTCAACCTGCTGCAACGGTTGACCAGTGAATTAATATAATTTACGGCGAATCATTATGCTTTTATCATGAAATTATAATTAGAACCATCCGTTTACAATTTTTTGCTCCCTCCGTATTCTCTCCCTATAACGAATGAAACAACGCGTTAGATCGTTGCGTAAACCAGGAGGAGAGTAAAGATGACCAAGCGCATTGCATTGGTGACCGGTGGCATGGGCGGCATCGGCACCGCCATTTGCAAGGAATTGGGGCTGGCGGGTCACACCGTGGTCACCACCTACAGCAAACCCGGCAAGGAGGCGGCCTGGCTGGACGAGATGAAGGCACAGGGCCTTGAGGTTCATGCCTACCATTGCGACGTCACCGATTTCGACCTATGCAGCCGCATGGTCGATCAGGTGCACGACGAAATCGGCCCGATCAGCATCCTGGTCAACAACGCCGGCATCACCCGTGACGGCACCTTCCGCAAAATGAATTTCGACGACTGGCACGCCGTGCTGCGCACCAATCTGGATTCGGTATTCAACATGACCCGGCCGGTCATCGAAACCATGATCGAGTGCAACTGGGGCCGCGTGATCAACGTGTCGTCCATCAACGGCCAGAAGGGTCAGTTCGGTCAAACCAACTACTCGGCCGCCAAAGCGGGCATGCATGGCTTCACCATGGCGCTGGCGCAAGAGGTCGCGCGCAAGGGCATCACCGTCAACACGGTATCGCCCGGTTACATCGCCACCGACATGGTGATGGCCGTGCCGGAAGATGTACGCGAAAAGATCGTCGCGCAAATTCCCGTGGGACGGCTGGGCAAACCGGAAGAAATCGCCGCGCTGGTCGCCTTCCTCGCCTCGGACCAAGCGGGCTTCATCACTGGCGCCAATATCGCCATCAACGGCGGCCAGCACACCAAGTAGCATCGCGGCGTCGCGGGAACCTCGCGACGCCGATCTTTTCTATGCTCAACGGCATTCGCCACCACGCGAAACGGAGGGACCATGGCACAGCATCCATCCCTGCGGCGCTGGCTCGAATACTACATGAGCTGCGTCGGCACACTCGGCAATCTGATGTTCTATTTTCAGGCTTACGAAATATTCGACAGCCAGTCCGCAGGCGCCGTCTCGCTGCCCGGTTTCGCCATTAGCGTGGTCGCGCTGTCGAGTTGGATGTTCTACGGCCTGATCATCCACAACGTACCGCTCGTCGTGGCCAATGCGTTCGGGGTCGCCGGCGCGCTGGCGGTGATCTCGGGACTGCTCTACTACACCCCCCCTGACTCGGGTCTATCTGCAAACCTTTTGCGGACAGACCCTACTCGTGCCGTCCAGGCGGAATGGCCGCATCCAGAACGCGCGCGACGCGCGAGCCGAGCCGCATCAAGCGCTCCAGCGTCTGCGGCGACAGCTTCTGCACATCGTCGAACCAGGTATTGAGCAAATCGAGCAGATCGTACAACGCGCGCATCCGCTCGCGCTCGGCGGCCGATGCCACCCCCGCCGTTTCGTCGCGCAGCCCTTCGCGCAAGAACTGTAGCGTCGGTTCGATTTCGCGCCGGCGCTTTTCTTGGGCGAAACGCCGCAAGACCTCCCACGCATCGTCCGGCATGGTAAAGAATTCGCGCCGGTCCCCCGGCTGCGGCGCTTGAAGGATCAAGCGCGCCACCGTCAGCGTCTTGAGACCGGCGCCGACATTGGAGCGCGACAACCCCAGGCTGCCGGCGATCTCATCGGCGTTGAGCGGGCGCGGAGACAGGAACAGCAAGGCGCAGATCTGGCTCGCGGTGCGGCTCAACCCCCAGTCACGCCCCATCTCGCCGAAATGCAGTACCAGGCGCTCGGCTAGCGGCGACAAATTCTTCATGTTCTCGTCATTCCTGATGTTATCGTTATTTCCGGAAATGGCAGGCCGCGACAAGACGAAAAACGCCCCTCGCGCTATTATCTTAGTCTGTTCAATTTGAGTATGACACCATGGCAGAAAACCTGATCATCCAGCACGACGCCGACAAACCCACGCGCTACCAAACGTTGCTGCCGCAAGCTCAGGCGCTGCTCAGCGGCGAAACCGACCTGGTGGCCGGCCTGGCCAATGTGTCCGCCATGCTGAAGATGAGTTTTGATTGGCTATGGGCCGGTTTTTATCTGGTCAAACACGATCAACTGGTGCTCGGTCCATTCCAAGGACCGCTGGCCTGCACCCGCATCGGCCATGGCAAAGGTGTCTGCGGCAGCGCATGGGCGCGCGCGGAAACGCTCGTCGTGCCGGACGTCGACGCGTTTCCGGGGCATATCGCCTGCTCGTCGGACGCGCGCTCGGAAATCGTCGTGCCGTTGTTTGACGCCCGCAAAGAGGTGGCTGGGGTATTGGATATCGATAGCGTCCGTGTCGGGGAATTCGACGCGGTGGATGCGGACTATCTGCAGCAACTCGCGGCGTTGATCACGCCGCTGTTCCGGTAACAAACGGGGAAAGGACCGCCCTTTCCCCTCTCGCACGCCTCAACGGTGAACGACGATGCGCTCCACGTCGCGCAACGCGTTCAGATCGCGTCCGCCGGCGTAACTGATCGACGACTGCAAATCCTCCATCAGCTCGATCAAGAGCTTGCGCATGCTGCCCTTGTATTCGACCAGGATCTTCTTGCCTTCGACGTTGACATAGGCGCCCTTGTTGTACTGCGAGGCGCTGCCGAAATATTCCTTGTAGTGCTTGCCGCTGATTTCAACGATGTTGCCGGCCGATTCGTCATAACCGGCGAACAGCGAACCCGCCATCACCATGGCGGCGCCGCAGGCGATCGCCTTGGCCACGTCGCCATGCTCGACCACGCCGCCATCGGCGATGACCGGCACCTTGACCGCCTGGGCGCAATCCAACGTCGTCGACACCATCGGCCGGTGGAAGCCGGTCTTGTTTTTAGTGATGCACACGCGGCCACCGGCAATGCCGGCCTTGATCGCGTCGCAACCCCAGGCTTCCAGATCGCGCGCCGCTTCGGCCGTGGCAATGTTGCCACCGATCAGGAAGCTCTCCGGGAACATGTCCTTGATCACTTTGATCATGCGCTCCGCCTTGACGCACCAGGCATTGGCGACATCCATGGTAATGAAATCTGGCGTCAGTCCAGCCGCTTTCAGTTCATTGAGCTGTACCAGCGTGTCGTCGTTGACGCCGGTGCTGATCGAGGTGAACAGCCCCTTGTCCTTCATGTCGGCGACAAAGCGCACCACGTCGATCTCGAAGCGATGCATCGTGTAGAACCAACCCTGACGCGCGAAGTATTCGCAGGTATCGGCATCGACCACGCTCTTCATGTTCGAGGCATAAACCGGCATCACAAAGCGATGCTTGCCGAGTACCACGGAGGTATCGCACTCCTTGCGGCTGTCGACGACGGTTTTTTTCGGTACCAGATAAATATCGGCGTAGTTCAGTTCAGTGTTCATGTTCGTGCTCGTCCAAATGCGGGATTGGAAAAAGAGAGGGCCCCAAACAAAAAGGGAGCCGTCATGGCTCCCTTGTTGCAACTTGCCCTGCGCTTCCGGTTGCCGGTCGCACACGCAATTACGGGACGAATCTACGCCGTCGGAAGGCGGCGAGTCAAGCGCCTTTCGACCAAATATCTTCACATCAACAGATTTTGTCGGCAAAAAAACAACGCCCGGCAATCACGCCGGCGTCACTTGTCGCACCAATCGTCGTCTTGTTGCCCAAGCCACTGCAAGATCGGCGCCCAGGCTTCGCGATCGCGCGCGCTGCGGCCCATCGGCAAGTCAAACACACTCAGGCCCTCCGCCGCTGCCTGCACGTACAGTTGCGTGTCGCGCAACCACCCCAGCACCGGAATGTCGTGACCGGAAAGGAAATGCTCCAGATCGCGCGCCGAACGGGTGCGCGGGTCGACGCGCATGCCGACCACGCCCATGAAAACCCGGCTCTTGCGCAGCGCCTTTTCGGCCAAAATCTGCTGAAAGAAATCTTCAGTCGCCCACATATCGAATGGCGACGGCTGAATCGGAACCAGCACGCGATCGACCCGGCGCAACAAAGCCGTGAGCTTCTTGCCATGTAACCCGGCAGCGCTATCGAGCACCATGATCTGCGTGCCGCGCGGCGGCCGGGCCGGTTCGCCGGCCGTCACCTCCCACCCTTGAATCGTCGGCAGCTCATGCGCGCGGCTGGACAGCCAGCGCAATGAGGACTGCTGCCGGTCCACATCGCCCAACATCACCTGACGTCCCGTACTGGCGTAAAATCCGGCCAAATTCGTCGCCAAGGTCGATTTGCCGCTCCCTCCCTTGGGATTGGCCACCAGAATCGATTGCACCATGTCTGCCCCCTGTTCGCCCACTATACCAGAAGCATGGTTTTTCAGAACATTTTGCCCCAATGTCAAGACCTTTTCCCCACAGGAGCGACTGCTGCCTATACTATTAAGGACCCTCTGAACAAGTTATTTACCGCTGCGGCGGCCCCTGGCGGAATGGGGTGCGCGGCGCGGGGCGCAGTGGATGGTCATTCCATCCACAAACCGCGCAACAAAGCAGACCGGCCGCCAGGCGCCGCCCCGAAGGGTTTGGCCAACAACAGGCCGCCTGACGGCGTTGCGCTCCTTGGCATCGCAGAATAACTGCGACCTGCGTCGCGCGCCTTGCATTCGGCCTGTTGTTGACCAAACGCGGCGGCAAATAACTTGTTCAGAGGGTCCTTATGGGTTTTATGCGTATTGGTTTTGCCGGACGCCAGGAATGCTTTGACATCAAAAGGTTGCCGCAGCGTCTCAGCAGCCCCCTAAGCTGAAGAAGAGGGATTTCACCCCTCATCGCAAGGGAGCACACCATGATCGCGCTATTTGTCTCGCTCATCGCCCTTGGGGCGTTGTTGGCACTGGTTGTGGAACATGTCTGGCTCGACGAGGTCTGGCAGGAGAGGCTATCCCATGTCATTCCCGATATTCATCGCGGTTAAGTGACACGGCCTGGTCCATATGATCAACAACTGAACTTCGATAACGAGAATATGTCTCTTCACACGCTGCTTGATACCGCCGCGATCCCCTGGCTGGTGTGCGCGCTCATTGCACTGGGCACCGAGTTCATGACCGGCACGCTGTATCTGCTGGTTTTTGCCATCGCGCTCGCCGGGGGCGGCGTTGCCGCCCTCTTTGCCGCAGAACAATTGTCGCAGTTTCTTGCCGCGAGCCTCGCCGGGATCGTCGCCTTCGCAGCGGTCCTCGCCTGGAAGCGGCGGCAGCCGCCTGTACGACGGCACGCGCAGGATGACCCGGACCTTGGCCAGGAAGTGCGTGTGGTATCGGTTCAGGCCGCCGATCCAAGCCTCGCCCGCGTGTTCTATCGCGGCGCGCAATGGGATGCGCGGCTGATCGATCCGGCGCCGAGCGAGGGTCAAATGGGGTTTATCGTCGGACGTGACGGCAATCTGCTGCACGTCTCCCGCCACTTAACGGAAGGTCAATAACAATATGGAATTCGCCATTGCACTCTTCATCGTCGTCCTGTTGTTCGTGCTGCAGGCCGTGCGCGTCGTGCCGCAACAGCATGCCTACATTCTGGAACGGCTGGGCCGCTTCCATGGAATACTGGCGCCGGGGCTCAACATCATCATTCCCTTCATCGACCGCATTGCCTACCGCCACAACCTGAAGGAGATTCCGCTCGACGTGCCCAGCCAGATCTGCATCACGCGCGACAACACCCAATTGAAGGTCGACGGCATTCTGTACTTCCAGGTCACCGACCCGCAGCGCGCCTCGTACGGCTCAAGCGACTACGTACTGGCGATTTCCCAGCTAGCCCAGACCACACTGCGTTCCGTCATCGGCAAGATGGAGCTGGACAAGACCTTCGAGGAACGCGACGAGATCAATAGCTCGGTCGTTGCCGCTTTGGACGAGGCCGCCATCAGCTGGGGCGTGAAAGTGCTGCGCTACGAAATCAAGGATCTGGTGCCACCGCAGGAAATCCTGCACGCCATGCAAGCACAGATCACCGCCGAACGCGGCAAACGTGCCCGCATCGCCGAATCCGAAGGACGCAAGATGGAGCAGATCAACCTGGCCACCGGCGCACGCGAGGCCGCCATCCAGGAATCCGAAGGCCGGCGCCAGGCCGCCATCAATCAAGCGCAAGGCCAAGCCGAGGCGTTACGCCTGGTGGCCGACGCCACCGCCGAGGCGTTGACGCGGGTCGGGGCCGCCATCGGCAAGGAAGGCGGCATGGCCGCGGTCAACCTCAAGGTCGCCGAACAGTACGTCGCCGCCTTCAGCCAACTGGCCAAGGAAGGCAACACGGTGATCATGCCGGCCAACGTTGCCGACATGGGCGGACTGATCGCCAGCGCGATGCGCATCGTCAAGGAAACGAACCGCTAAGCAGGGCGCAGCCGGGCCAGCGCTTGAATTGCTGACCGGCTGCCGCCATAATCACCGAATACCAATTGCTGCGCCGCCAATGAAATTCTTATCCGACCTATTTCCGGTACTGCTTTTTTTCGCGGTTTACTCCTTCAGCCGCAATATCTACCTGGCCACTTCCGCCGCGATTGCCGCCACCGCCCTGCAGGTCGTCTGGTCGCTGATCCGTCACCGCAAGGTCGACACCATGCTATGGGTCAGCTTTGCCCTGATCGTCGTGCTGGGCGGCGCCACTCTGCTGCTGCATGACAAGCACTTCATCATGTGGAAGCCGACCGTGCTGTATTGGATCATGGGGGGCGGCCTGCTGATCGGGCAGATGGCGGGCAAAAACGGCATCCGCGCAATGATCGGCAAGCAAGTCGAATTGCCGGATACCGTATGGCGCAAACTCTGTTACGCCTGGTCGGCATTTTTCCTGCTGGTGGGCGCAATCAATCTGTTCGTCGCCTACCGCTTCAGCGAAGCGGTATGGGTCAACTTCAAAATGTTTGGCGTGCTCGGCCTCTTGGTCGTGTTCGCCATCGCGCAGAGCTTGGCTTTGTCGCGCTACGTCAAGGAAGACTGACATGCTGTACGCCATCATGGCCCGCGATGCCGCAGATTCCCTTCCGGCGCGCCTCGCTGCGCGGCCGGCCCACCTGGCGCGGCTCACCGTGCTGCAGGAGCAGGGCCGGTTGATCGTGGCCGGGCCCTTTCCGGCAATCGACGCCAGCGACCCTGGCCCCGCCGGCTTTAGCGGCAGCCTGATCGTCGCCGAATTCGATAGTTTGGACGCCGCGCGCCAGTGGGCCGATGCCGACCCGTACGTGGCCGCCGGCGTCTATGCCGGGGTGGAAGTCAAGCCCTGGCGCAAGGTGTTTCCCGCATGAGCGACACCTTGGCCCAGATGGAACAACGCCTGGCCGCTTTGGCGCCGTCGCGGCTCGATATTCGCGACGATAGCCAGCTGCATGCGGGCCATGCCGGCGCACGCGCCGGCGGCGGGCATTACCATCTCACGATTACCAGTACGCAATTTAGCGGCTTAAGCCGCGTGGCAAGGCATCGCCTGGTCTATCAAACACTTGGCGATCTGATGCAAACCCGGATTCATGCGCTAGCGATCGATGCGCTGGCTCCCGACGAATCCTGAATACAACTCAAGGGGTAACCAATGAAACGCACTAAACTGGCCAGTCTTCTGATTGCCGCCGCCATCTGCCTGCCGAGCTTGGCCATGGCGGAGTCCGTCGCCATCGTCAATGGCACGCCGATCGACAAAACCAAGGTCGACCAGGTCATTGCCCAGATCATCAAGAACAGCAATGGCCAGGCGCAGGACACCCCGGCGCTGCGCGAAAAGATCAAGAATTCGCTGATCAACCAGGAGCTGGCGCTGCAAGAAGCGAAACGCCGTGGCCTGGACAAGTCCGCCGACGTGCAAGACCAAATCGCGCAGGCCTCCAACAGCATTCTGCAAGAAGCGCTGGCCGCCGATATCATCAAGCAGCACCCGATTGACGACGCCGCGGTGAAAACGCGCTACGACGCCTTTGCCGCCAAGATCAGCGGTTCGACCGACATGCACCTGCAGCAGATCGTCGTTACCAGCGAAGCCGACGCCAAGAAAGTGGTTGCCGACCTGAAGAAACCGGGCGCGCGCTTCGATCAGCTGGCCAAGGCCCGCTCGATCGACCCGGCCGCCAAGGAATCCGGCGGGGAAATGGGCATCCTCAACAGCACCAATATGCCGCCGGTGCTGGCTGATGGCGTGAAGAGCCTGAAGGCGGGCCAAGTCACCGTCATCTCGGCGGGCAACCTGTGGCACGTGGTCAAGCTGGTCGAAGCCCGTCCGGCCAAGCCCGCGCCGCTGGATCAACTGAAGCCGCAAATCGTGCGCCAGCTGCAGGAAGAAGAGATCGATCAGGCCATCACCTCCCTGCGCACCCAGGCCAAAATCCAATAACGGAGCACTCGGAATACCCATGAAAAAAACACTCATCGCAGGCGCACTTGCCTGCGCGCTCGCCGCCGCCGCGACGTTGGCCGCCGACATTCAAGTCAACGGCACGCCGATTTCCCAGACCCGCATCGACGCCGTCACCAAGATGATGAACGCGCAAGCGCAGTCGCAAGGCCAGCAGGCCGACCCGCGCATGCCGGACATGGTTAAGCAGCAATTGATCACGGCCGAGGTGTTGAGCCAAGAAGCGAAGCGCGAAGGCATCGACAAGCAGGCCGACGTGCGCGCCGAAATCGATAACGCTGAAGCGATGACGCTGGCCAATCACCTGATCCAGCAATACGTGGCCGCCCACCCGGTCAGCGACAGCGACGTCAAGGCCGAGTACGACCGGCTCAAAGCCGCCACGCCGCCGAAGAAGAGCTACCATGCTCAGCACATTCTGGTGAAGACCGAGGCCGAAGCCAACGCCATTCTGTCCGCGCTCAAGAAGGGCAAGCCGTTTGCCCAGCTGGCAAAGGAAAAATCGCTCGACCCGGGCAGCAAGGCGACCGGCGGCGACCTGGGCTGGAACGATGCCGAGACCTTTGTCGGCCCGTTTGGCGACGCACTGACCAAGCTCGCGAAGGGGCAAATCACCAGCAAGCCGGTTCAGACCCAATACGGCTGGCACATCATCAAGCTCGATGACGTGCGCACCGAGGCCTTCCCGGAAATGGACGCACTGCGCCCGCAACTGGAGCAACAGCTGCAATCGCAGCACATCGAGAAATACATTGCCGATCTGAAGGCCAAGGCCAAGATTCAGCAATAATTACCCACCCGGGTGCGCGCGAGCCGCGTCTTGGCGACAAGACGCGGCTCGACGTTTATTCCCGATCGGCAAATGCCGACGGCGTCACCCCGTGCAAACGACGAAACGCCTGAATGAAGGCGCTGGCACTGCGATACCCCACAGTCAGCGCCACCTCCGTCACCGGCCGGCCTTCCATCAACATCGCCAGCGCGCGCCAAACACGCAGCTGTTGCCGCCACTCGCCGAAGCCTAAGCCGGTTTCCGCGCGAAAATGACGGATGAACGTACTGCGCGACATCTCCGCCCGCGCCGCCCAAACCGCCAAATCCGCCGCATCGTCCGGCATCGCCAGCAATGCCTCGGCCACGCGCCGCAAACGGCGATCCACGGGCAAAGGCACTCCCGCCGCCACCGAGGGGGCATGCGCGAGCGCATCGGCCAGTACGAGCGCGTATAGCGCCCGCCGCCGCCACGGCATTGCCGGGTCCGATATCCGTGCCAACGCCTCCTGCGTCAGCGCGGTCATCCGCACCACCTTGAGCGTCGCCGGCGCGCGACGGCAGAAACCACCCGCGTCGACATAGACCATCTCTCCCTCGACCGCGGCCGGATAGTCCGCCTCATGCGCACAGCGCGGCGGCACCCAGCCCAGACAGCCCGCGGGCACCAGCCAACGCGTCCCGCCAGTCTGCACCTGCACCGTTCCTGTGCGCACCACGAACAATTGCCCGGCGTCATGGCTATGCTGGCCGGTGCGCTGGGCGCGCGCATGCCGCAAAGGGGTCACGGTGAGCACGGACATATTGATCCGATAAAGATATTTATTGAGAAAATACAGAAATTATTGCAATCGCGGTAGGCAGACAATGGCGTTTCCATCCCTGTTACCGAGGACATTCTCATGGACCTACGTCAAATTGTCGTCGACGCATTACAGGCCGTTCTGTGCCGCCAGGCCGATCCGGCGGATTACTTCTCGCCCGACTACCGCCAACAAGTCGACGGCCGGCTGCTCGACTATGCGGCTTTCACTCGTCATCTGGACACACTGCGGCAACATGTGGCCACATTCTCCATTCGCTTCGACCAGTTGATCGTGGAAGCGGATAAAGTGGTCAGCGTCCACTACACTACGATCGTCAAACACGACGGCACACGCGCCGAATATAAAGTCATCGCCATTTTCACCGTCGCGGCAGGACGCATCGTGCGCTGCGAGGAGTTGACATACATGCTGGAGGGAGAGCCCCAGGAACGCGACCTGGGTTCACGCTGACTCACACCTCGTCGTCGTCCCACGGCGGAGACCGCTTGTCGAGGAAGGCCTTCACGCCAAGGCGCAGCTCCTCGCCGCCGACCGCCTGCAGATAGGCCAACCGCGCCTGCTGCAGGTGCTCGTCGCGCGACTGCTGCGGCGCGGCATCGATCAGTCCTTGCGCCAACGCCACCGCCTGTGGCCCTTGCCGCGCGACCTTCTCCGCCAGACTGATCGCGACGATCTTGGCGAAGCCGGCATCGACCACTTCCTCAACGAGCCCGATTTGGCAGGCGCGTTCCGCATCCACGCTCTCTCCGGCCAGCACCAGACGCCGAGCCCATGCCTGCCCCACCTTGTCGGTCAAGCGCTTGATACCGCCCGCGCCGGAAATCAGCCCGACCCGCGCCTGCGGCATACCCAGCATGGCACCGCGTTCGGCGACGATGAAATGGCACGACAAGGCACACTCGAGACCGGCGCCCAGCGCAAAGCCATTGACCGCCGCCACGGTCACACCGTGGAAGGCGCGCAATCCCTGGCAGACGTCGATCAAGGCGTCGAGCAGCGCCTCGGCCTGAACCGGGTCGCCGGTTGCCAGCAACGTCAACGACAAGCCGGCGGAAAAAAAGGTATCCCCCGCGCCGGTCAGCACCAACGCGCGAATCGATGCATCCGCTTGCAATGCCGTCAGTTGCGCTGAAAGTGCTTGCAGACTGTCGACCGTCATCAGATTGGCTGGCGGATGGTTCATCGTAACGATGGCCGTGTGGCCCAGGTACTCGAGCGTCAGCAGTGGCGTCATAGTCTGCCTGCCTTAAGCGCCGGCAAGCGGCGGAAGGTTCACCTGATTTGTTTCTAGCCGTCAACCACGCAAATGCAACAAGAATTTATTTCAATCAGTTTTATGACAATGGGAAATAATATCGACCGCCATGCCATGGGGAGTGCTGCTAGAATGCTGCGATGATCGAAACCAGCTTGATGGTGATTTTTTTGGCCGGCCTGCTCGGCGGCGGCCACTGTATCGGCATGTGCGGCGGCATCGTCGCCGCGCTGACGCTGCCGCTGCCGCGCGACAAAAGCCGCTTCGTGATGCTGCTGGGCTTCAACGCGGGACGGCTGGCGAGCTACACGCTCATCGGCACGCTTCTAGGTGGATTGGCCGGCGCCGCGCTGCTGCGCGCCCACCCGTTGCAGCTCGGCCTTTATCTGCTCGCCGATCTGATGATTATCGCCATCGGACTCTATCTGGCGGGCCTCTCCGCCTTCGTCACCCGGATCGAGCGCCTTGGACAGCCGGTTTGGCGCCGGCTGCAGCCGTTGGCCCGGCGTTTGCTGCCGATCCGCCACCCAGGACAGGCCGTGATGGCCGGCGCGCTATGGGGCTGGGTGCCCTGCGGGCTCGTCTATAGCGCCGGTTTGTCGGCACTGGCCAGCGGCCACGCGCTCGATGGCGCGCTGGTCATGCTGTGCTTCGGTCTGGGCACCTTGCCCAATCTGCTCGCCATGGGGTTATTCGCCGAAGCGCTGAAGACAAAACTGCAACAAAAAGCCGTCCGCACCGTCGCCGGGCTCGCGGTCGCGGCACTGGGCGCGGCGCAATTGGCGCGCCTCTTGTTTTAGGCCGACAAGCCCTCACACTGGCAGGCGCGCAAAGCAGCCTCCACCGCGTGCGCATCGATATGCGGCGCGATCAGTTCGAAGCGGTTATCGCGCCGCCAAGCGACCTGCGTCGCGCCCCACTGCCCATCGGTCCAATTGAGCCAAACCCAGTCGTCCATGACGCGGAACACGCCCTTGGCGCGCTGCAGTCCCGGCACGCGCGTCGGCAACGTATCGAAAAAATCGGTCAGACGCTCGGCATCGAAGGCGCTATCCGCATCGAACGTCCATCCCTGCGATTGCCAGTCGGACGGCATGTCGCGTGCGAGCGGCGGCCGGTAGGCCTGCCGACGCGCCGTATTGTCGAGCTTGAGCCAACCGGGCTCAACGGCGCCCTCGCGCACCTCGGCCACCAGGGTCTTGGGAGGAAATAGCGCCGCCGCCTGACGCCGAAACGCTTCCATGGTCGGCACATCGGCCAAATCGATCTTATTGGCCACCAACACGTCCGCCAGGGTGATCTGATCGCGGTACATCGGCTGGCGCTGATAATTGCCGTCGACGAATTGGCGCGGATCGACCAGCGTCAGAACGGCGCCCACCGTCAACGCCTCGGCCAGCGGCGGTTGCCGCAGCTCGTCGATCACACCGGCCGCGTGCGCGAGCCCGCTCGCCTCGATCAGCAGCCGATCGGGCTTGGCGCGGCGCAGCAACGTGGCCACGGTCACGGTCATCTGCGGCCCGGCAACACAGCACAGGCAACCGCCGGCGATCTCCGCCACCGGCACGTCGCCGCCGGACAACACCGCGCCGTCGATGCCCACTTCACCGAATTCGTTGACGATCAACGCCCACTTTTCATCGGCCGGCTTGTGCGCGATCAGGTGGCGCAGCGCGGTGGTCTTGCCGACGCCGAGAAATCCGGTAAACAAATTCACCGTAACGGGGTTCATACCAAGCACCTCTGACAAGTCCCAGTCAGCACCAGATTTTGCGCTTGCAGGACAAACCCCACCGCCGCGGTCGCGGCGGATAGACTCGACAGACTCGAGCCTGCATCCAGCTCGCAAACCGCGCCGCAGCCGCGGCAGACCAGAAACAGCGACTCGTGCGTCGCGCCCACGTGGTCGCACACGATGTAACCATTCAGCGCCTCGACCCGGTGCAAGAGCCCCTGTTCCACCAGAAAATCGAGCGCGCGGTATACCGTCGGCGGCGCGGCGCTGCCGCCCCGCTCCTGCTGCAGATCCGCCAGCACCTGATAGGCCTTGACCACGCCATCGTGGCGCAGCACCAGTTCCAGCACCTGGCGGCGCAATGTCGTCATTTTGCAGCCGCGCGCCTGGCAATGGCGTTCGGCCTCGGTCACAAAGCTTTGCACATCCATCTGGCGAAATCCGGATAAAAAAGCACGATGTTATATTATAACATTTTGCCTTTACAAGTTTTAACAGCGCGGTCCGGCAACCTCATTCCATTGTGATAAAATACCCGCACTCACAATGCGCCCATCGGCGGCGCCCACCATCAACCAACATCGTGACACCATGAAAAAACTGCTCCTGACAATGCTGCTGACGACGCTGGCCGTGCCGACGCTCGCCGGCCCGGGCGGCGCGGAACGCCAGCAGGCATTCAAGAAAATTCTGCTGCAATTTGAACCGATGGGCATTGTCGTCCGCGGCCGAGCACCGTACAACAAGGCCGATTTCATCATGCACGCGGACGCGCTCAAGCAGATCGCGGGCCAGCCCTTCACGCTGTTCGCCCCCAACAGCATCGACGCCAAGAGCCGCGCCAAACCGGAAATCTGGAGTCAACCGGCCAAATTTCAGGCAGCCAAGGACGCGCTGCTGAAGTCGGTCACCGATCTGGACGCCGCCGCGCACAACGCCGACTTGGCCACCATTCGCAGACAATATGACGTCGTGGCGCAGAGCTGCAAAAACTGCCACGACAGCTTCCGCGGCCCGAAGGTTTAAGCCAGCCGCCCACCGAGACATGCAAAAGCCCGCGAAACCGCGGGCTTTTTAACAGGCGGCGCCGGAGAGACTCAGCCGCCGGCACCCACCACCAAGGCCAGCACCACGCCGGCCGACACCAGCAGGCTAATCAGCGCCAAACGCAGCGGCGCGAAATACAGCGGCGCCACCTCGCCATCAAACGCCTTGCGCCCAGAGAGCATGGCGCCGATCAGATGATGCCGTTTGAACACGCGATGATAGAGCACTGCGGCCACATGCACGCCGACCATCAGCAGGATCAGATTAAAGAGCGTCTTGTGCACGTCAGTCACGCTTTCCGAGCGCGCCGCGTCGATCAGATGCGCCAGTGGCCCGTTATAGAGATAACTGTCGACATCGGAGGCGAACAAACCCGTGGCGACCTGGCAAACCAGCACCAGGATCAAGGCCAACACCATCAAGCCGCCCAGCGGATTATGGCCGGGCAGTTGATGCTCGGACAGTTGTCCGCGCAAATAGCGGCGAATGACGCCGGGGCGCGGAAGAAAATCACTGAAACGCGCGGTCTGGCTGCCGAAAAACCCCCAGATCATCCGGAACAGGAGCAATACCGCCACCCCCTCCCCGCACCAAATGTGGTAGCGCAGCCAATCGCCCCCCTGGGAGCCGGTATACCACATACCGGCAAACAGTCCGACCAACCCCCAGTGGAATAGCCGGGTGGGCAGATCCCACACCGCCACGACTTGCTTCATCAGTCCAAACTCCTTTATTCCAACGTAGTGGACAGCATAGAGGGGAAAGCTTAACCAGCGCTTATGCCGTTGGCAATGCCTTGCGCGCCAGCAGCAGCAGGCCAGGCACCGGCTGGCCAAGCTCAACCCGCACCGGCACCTGATGCAAGGCCATCAGCGTGAAGCCGGATGCCGCCAGTTCGGCGCGCAAATAATCCTGACGGTGGTTATAGCGCCCGCTCGGCGTGATCCCGAACGGACCATCCGCGAAACGTTCCTCCACCGAGGCTACCAGCCAGCCGCCGGGCGTCAGCGCACCCGCCGCCGCGCGCAGGAAGGGGGCAAGCGCGCCAAAGTAAATGAAGGTGTCGGCACTGGCGATCAGGTCGTATGCCGCGACATGGCACTGTAAATGCGCGACGATTTCCTCTTGGGCAAGATGGTGATAACACTGCTTGTCCGCCGCCAACGCCAAGCTCTTGGGCGACAGATCGACACCCGTCAGCGTGCGCGCCCACGGCTGCAGATAAGGCCCGCACAGGCCCGTGCCGCAACCGGCGTCGAGCACCGACAAGCCTCCGGCGGGTAACGCCAATTTTGCCAGCGCCTCGCCCATCAATGCCGGAATCCGATATGCCAGCGTATCGCACATTTTGCTGTCGAAAAGCGCGGACGCCTGATCGAAATACTGCTCCAAATAGGCGTCTGAGGCGCGTGGCGGCACATTCTCAACCGTGCACGCCGCCAACATATGCACGGCGATCGGGTGCGCCGGCTCGATGCGCAGCCATTGCCGGTAGACCTCCGCGGCCTCGTCGATGCGGCCCAGCACGTAAAACGACGTGGCCAACATTTGATACGGCTTGTCATCATACGGCGGCAACACATAAGCCTGACATTCGCAGCGCGCCGCCTCCAGCACATGCCCCAGCGCCGTGTGCGCCGCCGCCAAGTTGCGCCAGGCGTCCGCGCGCGCGCCATCCAACGCGACGGCCTTTTCGAAGGCCGTCAGCGCATCCTCGGCGCGCTCGCCGCGCAACAACACCGCGCCCAGATTGCTCCACACTTGCGCTTGGTGCACATCGCGCTCCAGCGAAGCGATAAAAGCGGCGGCGGCCTCGCCGTCCCGTCCCAGCGCGGCCAGCAGGTTACCCAGATCGTTATGCCACTCGGCGCGCTCAGGCGCCAAGGCCACCGCATGCCGCATCGATGCCAACGCGGCCTCGGCTTGGCCACACTGGTACTGCCACAGACCGAATCGATGATGCGCCTCGGCCCAGCCGGGCCATTGCGCCAGCAGTTGCCGGTACCCCTCGCCGGCGGCCTCGAGCCGCCCATCGCATTGCGCCTGCCAGGCGGTGGCCAATAGGGCTTGCGCCGCTGGCGGGACAAATTGCGGTGGTTTCGCGCTCATGGGCGCCTCCCAAAAAAAAGCGACGGACCATTCCGCCGCACCTTTCTATACATTATTTTACGTTTTTTTACGCGCCTAGCTTTAATTTTGCTTACCCGCCCGCATCAGCGCAAATTGCTTGCATTCTTTTCCCAGTCGGCAATAATGACAACTGATATAGAAACACCACGAAATCTACGCACTCTACATAATGCCGTTGCACACCTGACAAAAATTCGCCGGCTTGAGGACCCCATGCCCGCTTCGCTCATTTTGCTGGTTGACGACAACGAATTTACCCTTGACCTTCAGGTGCATTACCTCGAACAGGCCGGCCTGACTTGCCATGGCGTCAATAGCGGGCAGCAGGCGGTCGATTTCTGCCGCCAACATCGTCCTGACTTGATCGTGATGGACATGGCCATGCCGGAGATGGATGGCATGCAGACCACCGTCGCACTGCGCCAACTGTTCGGCGACGACTGGGTACCGATCCTGTTTCTGTCGGCATACGACGAAGAGGATCAAGTGCTGGCGGGATTGGCCAGCGGCGGCGACGATTACCTGACCAAGCCGGTCAAGCCCGAATTTCTCTTGGCGAAAATCCGGGTATTTCTGCGCATCGCCAGCCTACAGCGGCAAATCGCCCAAGACGCGGTGCGTCTGGCCCGCTACTACGAAGAAAATGAATTCGAACAGACGCTGGCACTGGAGCTGATTCAGCGTCTCACCTACCGCTCTTTCGTCGGCCAGGCGCACATTTGGCACCGGCTCCACCCTGCCGGCATTTTCAACGGCGACATCATCTGCCGCAGCGACGCAGCGCTCAACACCGAACATTTTCTTCTTGCCGACTGTACCGGCCACGGCTTAACGGCCGCCATCAGCGCCCTGCCGGTCATCGACGGTTTTTACGAACTGGTCAAGCAATACCTTTCCACCAGCCTGCTCGCCAGCGGCATCAACAAGAAACTGCACAGTCTGCTGCCCACCGGCCGCTTCGTCGCGGCCGCCCTGTGTTCGATCGATTACGACCGCCACACGCTTTCGGTCTGGAACGGCGGCATTCCCTGTGCGCTATTGATCGGGCCTGGCGGGCAGTTGCGGCACGCCTTCGATCCACGCTGCCCGCCGCTGGGCATTCTGGACGAAGACGAATTCGACAGTACCTTGGAGGTTGCGAACTGGCAGGAGGGCGATCTGCTGGTGCTGACCTCCGATGGCATCACCGAAGCCAGCACGCCTCAAGGCGAACAGTTCGGCCTGGCCGGCGTACTGAGCGCCATCAAGTCCAGTTGGCCCGATGCCGTCGGCAGCAGCATTTTGAACGCGGTGAAGCAGCACTTGAATGGCGACGATGCCAAAGATGACGTCTCCCTGCTGATCATCCAGCTGCACAGGCCCGCGGCGGGCTGACCCTCCCATTGCGCAACAAGGATCAGCGCTTGAAACGGCCGATGGCGCGAGCCAAGTAGGCATCGCCGGCCGCCGCCGACATTGCCACGCCAAGTGTCACCGCAAACTGATCATTCCCTCACACGTCTAGCCGAGCACGCTTCCTGCCCCCGCACATCACTTTTCTACCCGTTCGCGCCAAAAATTCGTTCAAACTCAAGCACAGGCGATTGCCTAAGTAGAACCTGCGACAGCCTTGTCGCCTGTTATGACTACTTAAGGAGATCACCATGACCCGTCCGTTTTTGTTGGGGCTGATTGCCCTGCTGTACGCTCATGCAGTGCAAGCGCATAGCGCCCCGCCGATCCTCGGTCCCTTCCGTCCGTGTTCCGATACCGAGCACGCCGAGAAATTCGATCGCACCATGAAAGCAATCCGCAATGTCGCGGAAGATCCGGTCCGCTACCATCTATCCCTGAAAGACTTTCTGGAGTGCGAGTACAGCCGGGAAGAGCGCTAGGCCACTTCCCGCCTAACCCGCGCCCCTCGATGCCTGGCACGAGGGGCCGCCTGTCTTGCGCCATTTTGCACTACGCTGAAAGTGCGCCGCGGTCATCCCGCGGCCGAGGACACGCGCGATGAAGCTGCTGATCTACTCGGACCTGCACAACGAATTCACCCCCTTTACCGCCATAGACGACGCCTGCGCCGCCGCCGACGTCATCGTGCTGGCCGGCGACGTCGACCTCCATTGCCGTGGCGTGCGCTGGGCACAGGCACTCAGCGCGCAGGCGGACGGCAAACCGGTGCTGATGGTGGCCGGCAACCACGAGTTCTATAACGGCCACTTCACCCGGACACTGGCCGAGATGCGCCGAACCGCACAGGGCAGCACGGTGCACGTGTTGGAGAACGATGTCATCACCCTCGATGGCGTACGTTTTCTCGGCTGCTCGCTGTGGACCGACTTCGCGCTTTATGGCGACCCGGTTCCGGCAGCCCAAGCCGCCGGCCGCGGCATGAACGACTACCGCCTGATCGGCCAGGGAGACGACGAACATTCGCTCAGACCGGAAGACACACTGTCGCGGCACCGCCTGTCGCGCGCCTGGCTCGCGCAGCAATTGAAGCAGCCATTCGACGGCCCGACCGTAGTCATCACCCACCACGCCCCCAGCGGCCGGTCCCTGCCGCCATCGCGCCAAGGCGAGGTGGTGTCGCCCGCCTACGCCAGCAACCTGGAAAACCTCGTCGGCGCGCCGGTCGCCTTGTGGATACACGGCCATATCCACAGCTCGTGCGATTACATCCTCCACGGCACCCGCGTGATCTGCAACCCACGCGGCTACATGCCGATCCAGCCCAACCCGCAGTTCAACCCGGCGTGCCTGATCGAACTCTGACCCAGCGAAAAAACAGCAGCATCGCGCAGCGCCGGCACAGCGCACCCAAATTAGCTTGCATAACAAAAGCTAATTATTTATTCTCACAATTACAAATGCATAAAACAGAAGAGGACGGCAGTCATGACAAAAGGTTCATTCGAGGAAATGAACTGCCCGATCGCACAAACCCTGCAAGTCGTCGGGGAATGGTGGTCGTTACTGATCGTGCGCAATGCCTTTTGCGGCATGCGCCACTTTGACGAGTTCCAGCAGCACCTGGGCATCAGCAGCAACATCCTGTCGGCCAGACTGGCGCATCTGACCCAGAACGGCATTCTGCAACGCAGCGAGGCGCAGGACGACCGGCGCAAGGTCTGCTATCGGCTGACAGAAAAGGGAGAGGCGCTCTATCCGATTTTGATTGCCATGACCGCCTGGGGCGAGCGTTGGCAACCGGGGGAGGACGGGCCGCGCCTGGTGTTGACCGAGCGCGCGACGGGGCTTGCCGTCGCCGGCGTGGCGGCGATCTCCGTCGACGGGCGCCCGTTGTCGTTGGATGCCCTGGAATTACAAGCGGGACCCGGCGCGGATCAGCGTACCCAGATGTTGGTCGAGGCCCGATTGACCGCCCAGGCAAATCAGTGAGCAACCGCATTTCCACAAACCAACCATGAAAGGATAGCGATGGCGAATGACCGGATTTGGCTTAAATCCTACCCGCCGGGCGTGCCCGCGGAGATCGACCCCGCGGCCTATGCGTCACTGACGCAGCTGATGGCGCAGTCGTTTCAGCAGCACGCACAACGCAAGGCGTACAGCTGCATGGGGCACAGCATGCGCTACGGCGAGCTGGACCAGCAGTCGCGCGCCCTGGCTGCCTGGCTGCAATCCGCCGGCCTGATGCGCGGTAGCCGCGTGGCCGTGATGATGCCAAACATCCTGCAGTATCCGCTGGCCGTGGCGGCGATCTTGCGTGCCGGCATGACGGTGGTCAACGTTAACCCACTGTATACGCCGCGCGAATTGTTGCATCAGCTAAATGATTCCGGCGCCGAAGCCATCATTGTGCTGGAGAACTTTGCCTCGACGCTGGCGGAGGTGCTGGCCAAGACCAGCGTACGTCATGTGCTGTTGACCCGCCTGGGGGATTTGCTTGGACCGTTGCAAGGCCCGCTGACCAACCTGGTGGTGCGCAAAGTAAAAAAAATGGTGCCGCCCTATCGGTTGCCGCAGGCGGTCTGGCTAAAAACCGCGCTGGCGAAGGGGCACTCGCTACCGTTGCAGCCGGTGGACTTGGGACACGAGGACATCGCTTTCCTGCAATATACCGGCGGCACCACCGGGGTAGCCAAGGGAGCGGTGCTGACACATCGCAATATCATTGCCAATATGCTGCAAAACGATGCCTGGGCTGGCGTCGTGCTGCGCCGGGTCGAGGGGCAGTTGGTGATTTTGTCGGCCCTGCCGCTGTATCACATCCTATCGTTGACCGCCTGCATGATGATGGGGACGCATTGGGGGGCGCACGCCATTCTGATTCCCAATCCGCGCGATATGCCGGGGCTGGTTAAAACCCTGGCGCGGCACCGGGTGCATTTCTTCCCTGGCGTCAACACGCTGTTCAATGGCTTGCTGAATCAACCCGGGATTGCGCGGGTCGATTTTTCTCAATTGAAGATCTCGCTCGGCGGCGGCATGGCCGTACTCGCCACCACCAGCGAACGTTGGCAAAAGGTCACGGGAACGCCGATTCTGGAAGGCTACGGACTGACGGAAACCTCGCCTTGCGCGACGCTCAATCCACCAGACATCAAGGGCTTTACCGGCGCCATCGGCTTGCCGATCCCCTCCACCGACATTGCGATTCTGGACGACGGCGGCAATCATCTGCCGCCCGGCTCGGCGGGAGAAATCGCCATTCGCGGGCCGCAAGTGATGCGCGGCTACTGGAACCGCCCGCGGGACACTGCCCAGGTGATGACCGCCGACGGCTTTTTCCGTACGGGAGACGTGGGCGTGATGGACGCCGCCGGCTTCGTGCGCATCGTCGACCGCAAAAAAGACATGATCCTGGTGTCCGGTTTCAACGTGTATCCGAACGAGATCGAAGCCGTGATCTCCACGCACCCCGGCGTGCTGGAGTGCGCCTGTATCGGCGTGCCCGACGCGCAGAGCGGCGAAGCGGTCAAATTGTTCGTGGTGCCGCGCGATCCCGCGCTGAACGCGGAGCAGCTGCTGCAATTCTGCAAGGAACAACTGACCGGTTATAAAAAACCCCGCTATATCGTATTCCGCAACGAGCTGCCAAAAACCAACGTCGGCAAGATTCTCCGCCGCGCGTTGCGCGAAGAGCAGCAGCCGTCCTGAGGGAGTCTCCCACTGATTGCTTCACACACACGAGGAAAAACGAGATGGAAGCGACGCTACAAGAAAGCAATCCGATCGTCATGGACGATCCAAGCCGCAAGATGGTGCGCACCTTGATCGGGGCTTCGCACCGCAAGTTACTGATGCTGGATTCCGTTGTGGATTGGCAATGCGGGGTGGACCGCGCCAATCTGCCCAAACTCGAACAAGCAGCATGGATGTATGGTACGCCGTACTGGGATCAGCTGACACCTGAGCAAAAGAACGAAGTACTGTGGCTGGAAACCTCACGCGACGTTTCGTACTTCATCTGGCTGGAGCAGGCGCTGCCGGTGCTGTACGTCGGGTACGTTAATCAGTATCACGACGTGCTGACACCGGATATTCGCGAGTACCTGATGATTTTCTCGCGCGAGGAAATCGTGCACACGCTGATGTTCCGCCGCTATCTGGAAGTCGCGAACCTACCGTTGTGGAGCCATCCGGAAAGCATTCCGCAGTTTTCTCAGTTTGAATCGCAGTTGCCGGTGCTGCACCCTGTCTACGGTATTTTGTGGAATCTGCTGATCGAGTGGTTCGCCGAACTGAACTCGATCTATCAAACGCAACACGAGGGTATCGACCCGCTGACGCGCAGCATGTTCAAGGAACATCACATGGAGGAGGTGCGGCACATCGCCTTTGCCAAGAGCGTGGTGGAAAACTATTTTGCTCAGGCGCCGGGCGATGAATTCAAGCAAGTACAGGCATTTTTCCGCAAGGGCTATCAGTTCCTGGTCGACGAATACACCTATATGCCCGAGATTGCCCGCTTTACCTCGTTTGAGTTCCCGATACAGCCGCACGAAACGCAGAAGATTGCAGAAATTCGCCAATCGGAAAGCAATCGAAAACTGAATGAAATCCGTTTTCGGGACGTGAACGAATGGTGCAAGCGCTACGGCATCATTGACTGAACGCGCTTCTTCCGCCGTGGAAGCCTCCGCGGCGGTTTCCTGACTGCTTTCACTATCTTGCTGCTGCAAGGGGGCTTCCTATGCTCGACATTCTTCCGCTTCAGAGTTCGTATCACATCGCCGAACTACGTATTGCCAAGCCACCGGCGCATTTCATGGATCTGGAAACCCTGCGCGCGCTGCGGCATGCCTACGAGCAGGCCGAGGCCGAGGGTTGGCAAGGCTTGATATTGTCTGGCGTGCCCGGTTTTTTTTCTTCCGGCATCGATCTCATTCCGCTACTGCAAAGCGATGTGGCCGCCGTGCATGACTATTGGCACGCCGTGTTCGATCTTGCCTGCGCGATGGCGCGCAGCCCCATACCGACCATTGCCGCCATTACCGGCCACTGCCTTGCGTCGGGCACTCTGCTGGCGCTCTTTGCCGATTATCGCCTCATGGCACAAGGCAACTGGGGTATCGGCCTGAATGAAGTCCGTGCCGGCGTGGCATTACCGGATTGTTTCCAGTTGCCGCTGCGCCGGGCGGTGGGCGTGCGTCAGGCCGAGCAGATGCTGGTCTTCGGTCGGATTCTCACGCCGCAGCAAGCCTTGAACATCGGGCTGGTGGATGAGTTGGCTGAGCCGGAGGCATTGCTGGACTTGGCCGTGCAACGGCTGGAAGCCTTGCTGGCGCTTCCGGCGCACAGCATGCGCTCCACTCGCGCCATTAGCCGTCAGGATCTGTCGAATGTTTTTACCGAGGTTGACGCGCTGCCGGTAGAGGATTTTGTCCAGGCGTTTCTCGACGCCCAAACACAGACGGCGTTACGCCGGGTCGCCGATGAGATCGTACGTAAGGCGACCCGGACCGGACGCGCTGTCAACGGACCATGATGGGAACGGGTTCTCGCCGGAGGCTGCCATGAATTTGTACTTGCGACTGCTGTATACCTGGATCCGCGCCTGCTTCAAATCTCGTATTCAAATCGGGGATGTGATCGAACTGGCATTGACGGTATTGCCCAATGACCTGGATTTCAACGGACACATGAATAATGGCCGTTACATGACCATTGTCGATTTGGGCCTGATCGAATACATGACGCGATGCGGTTTTTTGCGGCAAGCGCTTAAGCGGGGCTGGCGGCCGGTGCTGGGCGGTGCAATGATCGCTTTTCGTCGTGGCCTCAAACCCTGGCGCAGTTACCAGCTGCGCTTTTCGGTGGTTTCCTGGGCAGGGAACTGGAGTTATATGCGCTTCGAATTTGTCCATCGCGGCGAAGTGATGGCAGTGGGCTATGCCAAAGGAGGCATTCTCTCCCGTGATGGCTTAATCCCCTGTGCCAAGACGTTTGCCGCGATCGAAGAGCATCGCCTCTCACCCACTCCCTCGATGGCTCTGCAGGCATGGATCGATGCTGATGCCTTGATGCGCGCCTAAGGGGCTGCTCGCACCCTCACCCCACACAGCAACACGCTCTGCGGGGTTTTGCATTTCCCGCGACGATGGCCCCACTAGCCCATTAAAAAAAGGCGGCCGTGGCCGCCTGCGAACCGAATCAATCGCGCGGGCTAGTCGTTGAGCGCGTGGCTCAGCAGCGTCAGCTTCTGCCCCATCGCCGCCATCAGCATGGCGGTGGTGGCGCTGCTGTAGCGTTCGCCAGGGCGATCCAACTGCCGGATCAACACGTTCAGATTGCGTTGGATGTCGCGCAGATCACTTTGCAATGCAAGGGAAGAAGAAATAGGTGTTGTGCTGTTCATCATGGCAAGGCTTCCTTGAGTATGTGTTTCGTCAAACCAGCCTCCCTTTCTGCTAGAAGGGGGCGAGCCAAGGCGTGGTTAGCAGACCGGACACATACCAAACCGGCACACCCGAAGGTGTCCCCCGCCTGGCCCGCCATAAAGAAGCATTGCCAAACGAGCACGCACCATCTACTGACAGTGCCACGATGAGATATGTGTAGTTGGGCTGCTAACCCATCATGCGGATGCACGACGAGCGGACAATAGGGTCCTGGCATCCTAGCGTCAACGGCCCGGCCGCGTTATCGGAAAAGCCTTCATGTCGCTTAGGAATCGGGCAGATTTTGCGGCAGACGGCAGAGATGGATTCCTACACAAACGAAGCCATGGACGTCGCGATGAAAAACAACAGGCAGGGACTCACAATGGTCCGGCCAACATATTCTCAACCAGACGGATCATGGTTTCTTTCTGCGCTGGTGCCGACTCCGCCACCAGCAAAGCAAGCGCGGCCAGGCCGATATCGTTGATCACCAATTGGCCTTCGCGCAGCAACGCGCCATTTCGATGTAAAAAATCGACGAACAAAAATGCCCCACTGCGCTTATTGCCGTCCGACAAGGGATGGTCTTTGATGACGAAATACAAGAGGTGCGCAGCCTTGCTCTCTACCGTGGCATAAGCTGGCTGGCCGAACACGGTCTGGTCCAGATTACCAAGAATGGACGCCAGTCCATCATCCCGTTCGCGGCCGAAGAGATCGCCGGCTTCACCCCGTGCCATTAGATCCACCTTTAGTGTGAGCAGCGCCCGGCGGGCCTCATCTGGCGTTGGCAGCGTGCCGCCCGGGGTGCCATTGGGTTCATTCAGCAGGCCTTCGTCATAGCGCTGAAGCAACAAGAAGGTTTGCGTGTAGCGGCTCACAATTTCGACCAAGCCCCGCCCCGTATCCGCCGTCAGTTCAGGCGTCTGAGCGGTTTTACGCACCAACACCAGCGCCGCTTCCAACTCAGCAGCGTTTCGTTGCATCCTGGCACGATCCAGCGTCCAGCCTTGCGTCAAATGATCGCGCAGCACCCTTGTCGCCCATTGACGGAACTGCGTGCCACGCTTTGAGTTCACCCGGTAGCCAACGCTGATGATGGCGTCCAGGTTGTAGTGCAAGGTTCGATAACTCTTACCATCTGCGGCAGTATGTGCAAAATTTGCACATACTGAGCTTTCAGCTAACTCCTTGTTGCGAAATATGTTTCTCAAGTGCTTCGTAATCACCGAACGCTCACGGCCAAATAGCTCGGCCATCTGATCCTGCGTCAACCATAGCGTTTCGCCGTCAAGACGAACCGACACCGAATCACCGGCCTCGGGCTGAAAGATCACCATGCCACTCATGCGTACTCCTCGTACAATCACCCTCTTGGGCTATGGCAAAGTAATCGCACTTAACGCACGGAACAAGTTCGCGTGGTCGCACCATAAAAAAACGCCGACGGCATCGTCGGCGTTGATTAGGAAGGCTATCAGTAAACGCCTACGCCCCCGCCCCATGCGCCTGCACGTCAGCGTGGTAGCTGGAACGCACCATGGCGCCGACCGCCGCGTGTTTGAAGCCCATCGCGTAGGCTTCGCGCTCGAACATCGCGAAGGTGTCGGGATGCACGTAGCGCAGCACCGGCAAGTGGCCGTCGGACGGCTGCAGGTATTGGCCGATGGTCAGCATGTCGACGTTGTGGGCGCGCAAGTCGCGCATCACCTCGAGGATTTCCTCGTCGGTCTCGCCCAGGCCGACCATCAGGCCGGACTTGGTCAATACGTCGGGGCGCATGGCCTTGTAATCGCGCAACAGCTGCAGCGAGTGGGCGTAATCGGCGCCGGGACGCGCCTGCTTATAGAGACGCGGCACGGTTTCCAGATTGTGGTTCATCACGTCCGGCGGCGTTTGCGCGAACACGTCGATCGCCAGATCGAGCCGGCCGCGGAAATCGGGTACCAGCACCTCGATCTGGGTTGACGGCGACTGGGCGCGGATCGCGCCGATGCACTGGGCGAAATGCTCGGCGCCGCCGTCGCGCAGGTCATCGCGGTCGACCGAGGTCACCACCACGTAACGCAGACGCATGGCCAACACCGACTCGGCCAAGTGCTGCGGCTCGAGCGGGTCCAGCGGATTGGGCCGGCCATGGCCGACGTCGCAGAACGGGCAACGGCGGGTGCAAATGTCGCCCATGATCATGAAGGTAGCCGTGCCCTTGCTGAAGCACTCGCCGATATTCGGACAGGTCGCCTCTTCGCAGACCGTGTGCAGCTTTTGCGAGCGCAGGATCGCCTTGATCTCGTTGAAGCGCTCGCCGCTGGGCAGCTTGGCGCGGATCCACTCCGGCTTTTTCAGCTTCTGCGCCAGCGGAACCACCTTGATCGGAATGCGCGCGGTCTTGTCGGCGCCTTTCTGTTTGATGCCCGTGATGTCGTCCTGCTTCAAGCCACTCTCCTCCTCAAACCGTCAGCTGTCGCGCCAAATGCGGCAGCAACCGCTCGGCCACCTCGTCGATCGAGGCGTTGACGCCGAGGTCCTTCAATTGCGTGACCCGCAGATTCGGGTAACCGCAGGGATTGATCCAGCCAAATGGGGTCAGGTCCATGTCCACATTCAGCGACAGGCCGTGGTACACGGCGCCGTTCTTGATGCGCAGGCCGAGCGAGGCGATCTTGGCGCCATCGACATACACCCCGGGCGCCGCCACGTCGCCGTTGGCGCGCACGCCGTACTCGGCCAGCGTATCGATCACCGTCTGTTCGATCCGGCGCACCAGATCGCGCACGCCGATATGCATGCGCTTGAAATCGATCAACGGATAGACGATCAGTTGCCCCGGGCCATGATAGGTCACCTGGCCGCCGCGATCGGTGCGCACCACCGGAATCGGCATATCGGTGCGCAACAGATGCTCCGTTTTGCCGGCGAGGCCGAGCGTATAGACCGGCGGGTGCTCCAGCACCCAGATCTCATCCGGCGTGGCCGGGTCGCGCGCGTCGGTGAAGGCCTTCATCGCCGTCAGCGTCGGTTCGTAATCCACCAGGCCGAGAAACTTGATCGCGCGTGCCACTACAGCACCACTTTGACCATGTGATGGCTGGTCAGCGCGAGATAGATGGTATCGAGCTGCGCGCGCGACGTGGCCGTCACGGTCACCGTCAGCGACAGGTAGCGTCCGCTGCTGCTTTCGCGCTGCACCACATCGTGCGGCGCCAAGTCGGGCGCATGCACCCGCACCACCTCGTAGATGGTGGTGGCAAACGCGTCGTGCCGTTCACCCATGATTTTCAACGGGAAACGGCAGGGGAATTCGAGGAGTTCCTTGCTGGGCTGGGTCATTACGTCTTCTTTCGCTTGCGGACCGGTCTATCGCCTTCAGATGCGGCCATTTGGCCGCAACGCAAGCCGGCGGCAACCGGTGTCATGCGGCAAGCATTATACACCGCGCGCCAGCCATCCCGACAGCCGATGCCATGATGCGACGCAGCATGCGGCTTTCGGTCCCTGGTCGATGCTGTTAATCTGTTGAGACAAAATGAGAATTACAGGACAAAGAGAAATGAATAGAGATTATCTAGAGCGCATCTTGACCGCGCGCGTCTACGACATGGCGATCGAATCCCCCCTAGAGGACGCGCCGATCCTGTCGCGCCGCTGCGGCAACCGCATTTTGCTCAAGCGCGAGGACCTGCAGCCGGTGTTCTCCTTCAAGATCCGCGGCGCCTACAACAAAATGGCCCAACTCACGGCCGAAGAGCTCGCGCGCGGCGTCATTACCGCCTCGGCCGGCAACCACGCACAAGGCGTGGCCTTATCCGCGCAGAAGCTGGGCTGTCAGGCCACGATCGTCATGCCGGTCACCACCCCGCAAATCAAGATCGACTCGGTGACCCGCCGCGGCGGCCACGTGGTGCTGTTCGGCGATTCGTTCTCCGATGCCTACCTGCACGCCGTCGAGTTGGAAAAGACCTCCGGCGCCGCCTACATTCCGCCGTTCGACGATCCGGACGTCATCGCCGGCCAAGGGACCGTCGGCATGGAAATCCTGCGCCAACACCCGGGCCATATCGACGCGGTGTTCGTCCCCATCGGCGGCGGCGGCTTGGCAGCGGGCGTCGCCGCTTACATCAAGCGGCTCAAACCGGAAATCAAGGTGATCGGCGTCGAGCCGGTCGATTCCGACGCCATGAGCCAGTCGATCCGCCAGGGCCATCGTGTCGAACTGAAAGACGTCGGCCTCTTCGCCGATGGCGTGGCGGTCAAGCTGGTCGGCGAGGAAACCTTCCGCCTCTGCCGCGAACTCCTGGACGAGATCATCCTGGTCGACACCGATGCCATCTGCGCCGCCATCAAGGATATTTTCGAGGACACGCGCTCGATCACCGAGCCGGCCGGCGCGCTGGCGGTGGCCGGCATCAAGGCCTACGTCGAGCGCGAGAGCGCGAGCGGCCAGACGCTGGTGGCGATCAATAGCGGCGCCAATATGAACTTCGACCGTCTGCGCCATGTATCGGAACGCTCCGAGCTTGGCGAGCGGCGCGAGGCGATCATCGCCGTGGCGATTCCCGAGCAGCCCGGCAGCTTCAAACGTTTCTGCCGCCTGGTCGGCCTGCGCAACATTACCGAGTTCAACTACCGCTACGCCGACGACAAGACCGCGCATGTCTTTGTCGGCATTCAGATCAGCAAACGCGAGGATGTCACGCAGTTGTTGAGCGAACTGGCGCGCGAAGGCCTGGAAGGCATCGACCTGACCGACAACGAGCTGGCCAAGCTGCACATCCGCCATCTGGTCGGTGGCCACGCCCCGGGGCTGCGCGACGAGCGGGTAATCCATTTCGAGTTTCCCGAGCGGCCCGGCGCGCTGATGCGTTTTTTGGAAGCGATGCGCACCGACTGGAACATCAGTCTGTTCCACTACCGCAACCACGGCGCCGATTATGGCCGGGTGCTGGTAGGCATCCAGGTGCCCGCGCGGGACCATGAGGCGTTCCAACAATTCCTCGACCAGTTGGGCTATCCCTACGTCGAGGAGACCGATAATCCGGCTTACCGGCTGTTTCTCGGCAAAAACGCCTGACGGCGCGCTTGTGACGCGGAAGGCGCGAGGGGTAGACTTCGCGTTTTCCGCCCACCACCCACTATCATGACGACCCAAGCAGTCTTGTTCGATTTGGACGGCACGCTGGCCGACACCGCGCTTGACCTCGGCTCGGCGCTCAATCGCCTTTTGGCAGAGGAAGGCCGGCCGGCACAGCCCGACCATCTGATCCGCCCCATCGCCTCGCACGGCGCACGGGCGCTGATCGCGCTCGGCTTCGGCATCCACCCCGACCATCCTGGGTTTGCCGAGCTTCGCGCGCGCTTTCTCGACCACTACGATCACAGCTTCGCCGACCGCACCTGTCTGTTCGACGGCGTGCCGGAACTGATCGGCGCGCTCGACCAGCGCGGATTGCCGTGGGGCATCATCACCAATAAGCCAATGCGCTTCACCGATCGGCTGATCCCCACGCTGCCCTTCCCGGTAGCGCCCCGCGTCGTGGTCAGCGGCGACACGGTCGGCGTCGCCAAACCCGATCCGCGGCCGATGCATTACGCCTGCGAACGCATCGGTCTCGATCCGCGCGACTGCCTTTATGTCGGCGACGCCGAACGCGACATTCAAGCCGGACGCAATGCCGGCATGCGCACCGCGCTGGCCGCCTGGGGCTACATCGCCGACAGCGACCGCCCGGACGAATGGGGCGCCGACATCCACATCGCGACGCCGCTCGACCTGCTTGCCCACCTCTGATGCCATGGCGCCAGCGCACCCCGCTGGCGCGTCGTCGCCACGCTTGTCAGTACAACGACAATAAGCTATAAATTTTTACATAAAACCCTAACGTCATCGAAGTCATTCCCTTGTGCATCAAGGGGAATGATGCCGGCGCACCGGTTCGAGAACGAGGCGCGTCTTTCTCCGTAAAGGGCATGCCGATTCATGAGCGCAACGTTCGTGTCCGCGCAGGAGCGACACTCATTCATTTCGACTGTGGCGGCAACGCCGGTCGCGAGGCGATGGGCATTGGGCATGGTGGCGCTATCGCTGATCATCCTCCTGGGCTTGGTGCCGTTCGCGAAAATACCAGTGACCAAGGTGTGGGCGTTCATTCCCATCTACCAATCCGCGCTGATCGTCAACGACGTCATCACCGCCGTGCTGCTGTTCGGTCAATTCAGCATTCTACGCACCCGCGCGCTGCTGATCCTGGCGTGCGGCTACCTGTTCACCGCCTGCATGGCGGCATTCCACACGGCCAGCTTTCCAGGCTTGTTCAGCCAGACGGGGCTCATGGGCGCCGGCCCGCAAACCACCGTCTGGCTGTATATGTTCTGGCACAGCGGCTTTCCCCTGCTGATCATCGTCTATGCCTTGCTGCGCGGGGCTGCGGACGGCGCGCGCGAGGCGACGTGGCCGGTCAACCGCCTCATCCCGCTAAGCATCGTCGCGACCATCGCCATCGCCTCCGCCCTGGCAACGCTGGCCACGCGCGGGAATGCGCTCTTGCCGGTGCTGATCGTCATCGAGCCGCAAGGCACGCATTACGCGCTGCTGCTGCGCATCGTGGTCGGCGTCATTCTGCTGATGTGCCTCATGGCGTTGGCGCTGTTGGCGCGCCTGCGTAACGGCACGCTGCTCGATCTATGGCTGATGGTGGTGCTATGCGTTTGGTTGTGTGACATCGCGCTCTCGACCTATTTCAATGCCAAACGCTTCGACCTCGGCTTCTATGCCGGTCGTGTCTATGGATTGATGTCGGCCAGCTTCGTGCTGATCATGTTGCTGCTGGAAAATGGCCGGCTGTATGCGCATCTAACGGTAACCGCCTCCGAACTCGCCCGCGCCAAGCGCCTGGCCGACGACGCCACCCAAGCCAAGTCGCTGTTTCTCGCCAACATGAGCCACGAGATCCGCACGCCGATGAATGCCATCATCGGTTTGTCGCACCTGCTGCAACGCACCGAGTTCACTCCGTTGCAACACGACTATCTGACCAAGATCCATCAGGCGGGCACATCGCTCTTGGCCGTCATCAACGACATTTTGGATTTGTCCAAGGTCGAGGCCGACAAACTGGTTTTAGAAGCTGTCGCCTTTCGCCTGGACGACGTGCTGACCCACGTCACCACCCTGGTGGGAAAGGCCGCGGCCGACAAGGGGCTGGAGTTTCTATTCGACACCGGCTCGAACGTTCCCCAGGAACTGGTGGGCGACCCGTTGCGCCTGGCTCAGGTGTTGACCAACCTGACCAGCAACGCGGTCAAATTCACCGAATCCGGTCAAGTGGTCATCACCATCCGGCGGCGCGAACCGCAAGGCGACCAGGTGATCCTGGATTTCGAGGTCCGCGATAGCGGCATTGGCATGACGCCGGCGCAAACCCAGCGTCTATTCCACTCCTTCACCCAGGCAGACGAATCGATGACTCGACGTTACGGCGGCACGGGCCTGGGGCTCACCATCGCTCAGCGGCTGGTGGCGCTGATGGGCGGCACGATCCAGGTCACCTCCACGCAGGGAGAAGGCACCACCCTCCGGTTCCACGCACGCTTTGGTCTGCCGAGCGCCGATGCCCTGCCGCACCGCACCTTGCCGCAGGAAGTCCGCGGGCGAAGGGCGCTGGTGGTGGACGACCACGACGCGGCGCGCGCGATTCTGGCCGAGCAACTGAGCGTGCTCGGTTTCGACACGGAGGCCGTCGCCTCGGGCATCGAGGCGATTTGTGCCGTACGGGAGGCCGTGAGCGACCGGCCTTTTCATTTGGCGCTGGTCGACTGGAAGATGCCAGGGCTCGATGGACTCGCCACCATCTTGCAATTACGCGCCGTCGATCCGACGCTGCGCGTGGTGATGGTGACCGCGTTCGGCCGCGAGGAGGTGCGCGGCCAGGCGGAAAACCTCGCCATCGACGCCTTCCTGGCAAAACCGGTCAGCCCATCCGCGCTGTTGGACGTCATCCTGAGCATTTTCGGCGCCGAGCATGCCACGGTGGCGCACAGCGACGCCGAAACCATACCGCGCTTCGACGGCGCCAGGATCCTGCTGGTGGAAGACAACGAAATCAACCGCCTGATCGCCGTGGAACTACTGCAAAGCACCGGCGCGGCCATCACCCAAGCCTTCGACGGTCAGGCGGCGCTGGACGTGCTGACGACCAAAACTTTCGACGCCATCCTCATGGACGTACAGATGCCGGTGATGGATGGCCTTGAAACCACGCGGCGCATCCGCGCCGACGCGCGCATCCGGCCCATACCGATCATTGCCATGACGGCCCACGCGCTCGCCACCGAACGCGAACTCTGTCTCGCCGCCGGCATGAACGACCACATCGCCAAGCCGATCGACCCCGCTCAGCTCTACCAAACGCTGGCGCGCTGGCTCCCTCCCTCCGCCACGCCTTCGGCAGTCTCGCCCGGCCTGGAGCAACATAGCGGTTTACAACACGTCGGAGGTAATCAAGCGCTATATTTGAAATTATTACGGGTATTCATCGACAACGAGGCGGATGCTGCGCTACGGCTGTCTCAAGCCTTGACGGAAAACGATGTAAACGCGGCCGCGCGCGTCGCGCACACGGTCAAAGGCATCGCAGGCAGTCTGGGGATGGCCGCGTTGCAGACCGCGGCGCGCGATTTGGAGCAACGGATCGTGACGGGAGGAGAAACCGCCGCGCCGCTATCGCAATTCGAACAACAATTGGCAGAGGCCGTCTCCACCGCGCGACGAGCACTCGACGCCTAGCATCTAGCCATTTGCCAGGCCAGCGCAGTTCACAAATAGTTTGCAGACAGGCCCTAAAACAATGGACCCCGCGAACGGTCCGCCGAGGAGCAATCACACATGACGCAAGTGTCCGAGCCAGACAAGCGCCAGACCGTTCTGGTCGTCGACGACACCCCAATCAATCTCACGTTGATGAGCGAGCTGCTCAAGGGGCGCTACCGCATTTTGCTCGCCAACAGCGGCGAAGCGGCGCTGGATATACTGCGCCACGACAGCCTGCCGGATCTGATACTGCTCGATATCATGATGCCGGGCATCGGCGGATTCGAAGCCTGCCGCCTCATCAAGGACGATCCGCGCACCTGCGGCATCCCGGTCATTTTTCTCACCGCCCGGGTCGACATCGAAGACGAGGAAAGCGGTTTCTCCGCCGGCGCGGTCGATTACATCACCAAGCCGATATCGCCCGCCATCGTGCTGGCGCGCATCCAGACGCACCTAAAGCTCAAGGCGATGAACGATTTTCTTGCCGACACCAACGCGTACCTCGCGCGCGAAGTCGAACGCCGCACGCGCGAAGTACAGGTCATTCAGGACGTCACCATCGTCGCCATGGCGTCGCTGGCCGAAACGCGCGACAGCGACACCGGCCAGCACATCCGGCGCACGCAGCACTATGTGCGTCGCTTGGCGCAGGCACTGCAGCCCCATCCGAAATTCCGCGACTTCCTCAGCGACGAAAACATCGACCTGATTTACAAATCCGCGCCGTTGCACGACATCGGCAAAGTCGGCATTCCCGATCGTATTCTGCTCAAACCCGGTAAGCTGACGCCGGAAGAGTTCGAGATCATGAAGAGCCACACCGTGCTTGGGCGCGACGCCATCGCCTCGGCGGAAAAACTGCTCGACACGCCCAGCAGCTTCCTGCGCTTCGCGCGCGAAATCGCGCACCGCCACCAGGAGAAGTGGGACGGCAGCGGCTATCCGGACGGCTTGACCGGCGACGACATACCGGTCGCGGCCCGCCTGATGGCGATCGCCGACGTCTACGACGCGCTGATCTCTCGCCGCGTCTACAAGCCGGGCTTCGCGCACAGCGAGGCGGTGCAACGCATCCAGGCCGAGCGCGGCAGACATTTCGACCCGGACATGGTCGACGCCTTCGTCGCCATTGCCGGCGACTTTCTCGAGATCGCCCAACGCTATAGCGACCCGGCGCCGTAAGCGGGGCCGGGAACGGTGCGCCGAACAGTCCCTCTCACGTCTCAATGCGAAATAGCGCATTGAAAAAAAAGACTATATTTGCTTATCGTCGCAGGCCAAATCTGGCACAATGCGCGTCTGCTTGAAAACCCGAGTTGTCATGACGCAAGAATACGCCACGCCAAAACCGATTTTTTCCCACCGCAAGTACTGGGCCGAGCGCTTCGGTACCGCCCCGTTCCTGCCGATGAGCCGCGCTGAAATGGATCAGCTGGGCTGGGACAGCTGCGACATCATTCTGGTGTCCGGCGATGCCTACATCGACCATCCGAGCTTTGGCGCGGCGCTGATCGGCCGATTGCTGGAGTCGCAAGGCTTCCGCGTCGGCCTCATCGCCCAGCCCGACTGGAAAAGCGCCGAGGATTTCCGCCGGCTCGGCAAACCCAATCTGTTTTATGGCGTCACCGCGGGCAACATGGACTCGATGATCAACCGCTACACCGCCGATCGCAAGCCGCGCTCCGACGACGCCTACACGCCGCACGCCGCCCCGGACAAACGGCCCGACCGCGCCGCCAGCGTTTATGCGCAGCGTTGCCGCGAAGCCTACCCGGGCGTGGGCGTGCTCATCGGCAGCATCGAGGCCAGCCTGCGCCGCATCGCCCACTTCGACTACTGGAGCGACAAGGTGCGGCCGTCGGTGCTGGTAACGTCCAAAGCCGACCTGCTGGTCTTCGGCAACGCCGAGCGCGCCATCATCGAGATCGCCCATCGCGCCGGCCGCGGCGAAAAGCTGTCCGAGATGCGCGACATTCGCGGCACGGCCTTCATGGCGCAACATGGCTGGCGCCCCAACGAGGACTGGCACGAGATCGATTCGACCACCGTAGACGTCCCCGGCGTGGTCGATACCCACAAAAACCCCTATGAGATGGAGCCCGCGGCGCAAGCCGAGCCGGCCGCGCCGGGTGCGCAGCCGATCCGTTTCATGAGCTTGCACGAGCGAGTGGCCGCGCGGCGCGATGCGCGGCACCGCACCGTGGTGCGGCTGCCGGCCTTCGAAGCCGTCGCCTACGACCCGGTGCTCTACGCCCACGCCAGCCGCACCCTGCACTTGGAGTCCAATCCCGGCAATGCGCGCGCGCTGGTGCAGCTGCATGGCGAGCGCGACGTTTGGCTCAATCCGCCGCCGATTCCGCTCACCACGGAGGAAATGGACTACGTCTATGGCCTGCCCTACGCGCGCAACCCCCACCCCGCCTATGGCGACGCGCGCATCCCGGCATGGGAAATGATCCGCTTTTCGATCAACATCATGCGCGGCTGCTTCGGCGGCTGCAGCTTCTGCTCGATCACCGAGCACGAGGGCCGCATCATCCAGAGCCGCTCGCATGAATCGATCCTGCACGAGATCGAGGAAATCCGCGACAAGACCGCCGGCTTCACCGGTCACATCACCGATTTGGGCGGCCCGACCGCCAACATGTACCGGCTGGCGTGCAAGGACAAGAAGATCGAAAGCTCGTGCCGGCGTCTCAGCTGCGTCTACCCCGACATCTGCGAGAACATGAACACCGATCACAGCGCGCTGATCGAGCTCTATCGCAAGGCGCGCGCGCTGCCCGGCGTCAAGAAGATCAGCATCGGCTCGGGCTTGCGCTATGACCTGGCGGTGCGTTCGCCGGAGTACATCAAGGAACTCGTCACACATCATGTCGGCGGCTACCTGAAGATCGCCCCGGAGCATACCGAGACCGGGCCGCTATCGAAGATGATGAAGCCGGGCATCGGCACCTACGAGAAATTCAAGGAACTGTTCGAGCGCTTCTCGCGCCAGGCGGGCAAAGAACAGTACCTGATTCCCTACTTCATCGCCGCGCACCCGGGCACCACCGATGAGGACATGCTCAACCTGGCGCTCTGGCTCAAACGCCACAATTTCCGGCTCGATCAGGTACAGGCTTTCGTGCCGACGCCGATGGCGCTGGCCACCACCATGTGGCACACCGGCCGCAATCCGCTGAAGAAACTGGCGCGCAGCTCGGAGAAAGTCGACGTGGTGCGCGACGCCCAGCGCCGCAAACTGCACAAGGCGTTCCTGCGCTACCACGACCCGAACAACTGGCCGATGCTGCGCGACGCGCTGATGGCCATGGGGCGGGACGACCTGATCGGCTACGGCAAGCAACAATTGATTCCGCCACGGCAGCCGGCCGAGGGCCGCGACGCGCGCGAACGCAACGCGCGCTTCAACCCGGCGCACACCAAACATACCGGCGAGCCGCGGCCGCCGGCCAAGAAACAGAACAATCGCGGTCGTCGCTGATTGCATCCAGAGAAACCTTACATGTCGCAAAACGAACACTTCATTCCGGGCAAGGATGCCGCGCTCGAAACCACCATCGCGCGGCTCATGGCCCGGCTCGCCGAACTCGGCCTGGAGGTCGAGGAGCAATGCTGGCTCAATTCGGTCGACAACGTCTGGTCGGTTCACCTGGCCAACAAGCACTGTCCGCTGATCTACGTCAACGGCAAGGGCGCGAGCGAACTGGCTGCCCGCGCCAGCGCCTTGGGCGAATTCTTCGAACGGGTCAGCAACAACTACTTCTGGTCGCACTATTATCTGGGCGAGGAGATTGCCCGCCGCGAACACGTGTTTTTCCCACAGGAACGCTGGTTCCCATTAAGGGACGGCGATGCCTGGCCGGCCGAGTTGCTCAACGCCGAGTTGCAGGCCCTGTACAACCCGGAAGGCCGCATTCCGGCCGACGCGCTCGTCGAGCTCAACTCAGGCAATCATGCGCGCGGCATCTGCGCACTGCCGTACATCCGCCAGCGCGATGACGCCACCACCTGGTTCCCGATCAACATCATCGGCAACCTGTACGTCAGCAACGGCATGGCCGCCGGCAACACCCCGCCGGAAGCACGCACCCAGGCGCTGTCGGAGATTCTCGAGCGCCACGTCAAATTCAAGGTATTGCGCGAAGCCATTTGTCTGCCGGACGTGCCGGAAGACGTCATCGCCCGCTACCCCAAGATCGCCGCCGGCATCCGCGGCTTGCGCGCCGCCGGTTTCGGCATCCTGGTCAAGGACGCCTCGCTGGGCGGCCAATTCCCGGTGATGAACGTCACCCTGCTCAACCATCGCGATCAGGGCGTGTTCGCCAGCTTCGGCGCGCATCCGCGCTTCGAGATCGCGCTGGAGCGCGCGCTGACCGAACTGTTGCAAGGCCGCGCGCTGGCGCAGCTGGACGGCTTCCCCGAGCCCAGCTTCGATCTGGACGAAGTCGCCGATCCGCAAAACCTGGAGATTCATTTCGTCGACTCCAGCGGCGTCATCGCCTGGCGCTATTTCGGCGACACGCCGGACTTCGATTTCTGCGACTGGAATTTCAGCCAGACCACGGCCGACGACTACCACTGGATCAGCGATTGCATCCACCGCGCCGGCTTCGACATCTACATCGCCGATTTCACCCACCTCGGCGTCTACGCTTGCCGCATCCTGGTGCCCGGCATGTCCGAGATTTATCCGCTGGAAGAACTGGAATGGGAGAACAACAGCGCCGGTAATCGGCTGCGTCCCTACCTGTTGCGCTTGCCGGCACTATCGGACGCGGAATGCCAAGCGTTGCGGGACCACCTCGACGACTTGGGGCTCGACGACCTGCGCCCGGTCCCGGCCTTGATCGGCGTGGCTGCCGACGCGGACAGCGCCTGGAAGGAACTGCGTGTAGGCGAACTCAAAACGCTGCTCGCCTTGGCGCTGGGAGACGAGGACGGCATTCGCGAAGGCTGCGACTGGATCCGTCACTTGGGCCACATGCCGGCCGAGCGCCACAAGGTCTACCGTGCCATTGCCGCGCTGCTCGATTTGCAGGGCGACGCCGAGCATAGCTTGACCCTGCTCTACGGCGCCGACACCGTGGCATTGGCGCAACGGTTGCTGGCCGGCGAAACGCGCTTTTTCGGCTTGACCGAGTTCGGCGCCAACATCGAGCACAGCCGCCTGCATCAAAGCCTGCTGGGGGAATATCGCAAGTTGTGGCACTAAAGCGGCCATTCGCGTCGCGGTGTTCATGCGCATAACAGGCCGCCATCGGCTATAGTACCTCTATGATCCATGACATATGGATCACGCGTGACGTAATTCGTCAGGAGGGCGCCATCATGCACATGGAGCGCTGGTTGCTGGAGTTTCCAGCGACGGTACGCAAGGCGGCGTTACGGCAGGATCTGTCCATGGCCACCCAGGCCATGGACCAGTTGCAGCAGCACTACGCCCGTAAGACCGCCGACGAACGACAAACGATTTACCTGAGCCTGGCACGTACAATCCTGGAAGACCTGGACAAGGATAGCGCGCGCCAGGTCGAGGGGTTCTTGCAGCAAGTCGGTCTGCTGCAATCCCAGAAAGTCTAACGCCCCCTCGCCCCCTCGCCCGCCGCTCACGCGGCGGGCTGTCCATTGTCAATCCACGCGCAGCCTGCTATTTTGAGCGGCTGCGCGTATTCGGCACAGCCGCCCCAGAGCGGACACACCCCGCGCAAAGGAACACAACCTTATCAGGGAGCATGCATGTCCACCCATCGCAACACCGTCAGCCGCCGGCTGATCACGCCATCCTCGTGGGGAAAAAAAGATTCGCTCAACGCAAACGCCCCGAGCGAACAACGCGCCTGCCGCCACTGCGGGCACCGCGGACTCAACGAGGAAAGCACCATCGCCGGCCAGATGTTTCGTTGCCCGGCTTGCAAGAAGCTGCAGTTCTAATGGGCCTTTGCGCCCAGCCTGAGATGCGTCAAGAAGGCTCGCGCGCCGCAATGGCATAGTAGATGTATCGATTTGCTCTTCAGGAAGCGAACATGGCCTCACTCTTCAAACGCATCATCGACAAGATCTTCGGCCCGGACCCTGAACCGCCGCCGCCGCTGAGCGCGGCGGAATTGGCCGCCGCCGAGCGCTTCTTGCTCAACATCTTCGCGCAGCAGAACGCCAAGGCAGGGCAACCGGTCGGGGCGGTGTTGTTCTCGCCGCGACTGCGCCGGCTTAGCCCCGAAGTCGACCACATGGAACAAGGCATGACGTCGCTGTTCGAAAAAGGCTGGGTGGAGACGTACAAGGCCCGTTTTTTGGTCCTCACCGACGCCGGCTACGAGCGAATGAAATTCCTGGGGCTGGAAAAAACACAACCCTAAACAAACGGCCGCGCTTGCGGCCGTTTCAGCTTCTGGGCGTCCCATCAACGCGTGTGCACGTCACCCTGGCAGTTTTCGTATTTCATCAGCCCGGCAGGACAGGCGATCGCCTTCATGCCGGCATCGACACACAGCCATAACCCGGTCAAAAACTTCTTTTGCTGCGGATTTTTGTCGCAGGTCGCGAATTGCGCCGTCACCGGATAGCGCGGATTCAGGTCGGCAAAGCGCTGCTTGATCTCCTCGATCGAGGCCGTTTCCGTCAACGTTGGCGTCTTGATCTGCTCAAACACGGCCAAAGCATCGCCGAAATAGCGATTCACCTGACGATAATAGCCTGTCGCGTCATGCGCTTCGCTGCCTGGCTGGTAGTACGGCGTACAGGTGCCATGTTTACCCCACTCATGGTCGACGAAGGCATCGGCATTACGCAAATAGGCCCGATAGGGATTGGCGAAAGTCAAGCGCGCCGCGTCCAGCGGCGGCACGGCGTGGCAGTCGTGAGGATAGCTGCCATCCTTGCGCTCCGGCCACAAGCCATGAAACATCAGCGGTGGCAGATCGGCCCGGCAGGCTTGCGCCGCATCCAGATCAGCGCCGCTTTTGCCGGCCGTGCCGCTCTGACACCAGCCCGGAATCCATTGCGTCGACAATAGGTAGTAATCAAAACCCGTATCGGTCGGCATATCAGCCGCCATGAGCACGCCAGACCACGCCAGCAAGGCGCCGGCCAGAGCCGCAATGCGGATCGTCATTTGCCCCCCTCATGTATCTTCACGGCAAAAGTGCCGGCACCAGTATATTCCAAAAGAATAAAGCGCTGATGACAGGCCGCTTAAGCACCGCTCCCGGCAAACGGCCCTTGTCGGCACAAAATATGGTAGCCTTGACGCAACATTCTCACCGAAGCATGCCATGAATGCCTCTCAGATTCTCAGCTTCATGATTCAGGCAAAAACCAGTGAGCAGATCAAATGGGCGGCCATTCCGGCGCTCTATGCCGTCACCCTGGCGCAGATCGCACCCAAGCTGACAGAGGAGGAGCTCTTTAGCATGATTGCCATCGGCTCGGTTCTGTACGACCACAGCAGCAAAGAAATCGTGGCGCAAGCCGCCACCGACCAGCTACTGCAGTCGCTCATGCATCCCGCCGCGCCGGATACGCCATAGAAAAAGGGGCCAAAGCCCCTTTTGTCACCTGCGGCCCCCACTTACTTGGCCGGGCGGCCGGTCTTGATTTTCTCCAACTGCGACAGCGCCTGCACAAGCTGGGCATCGGTCAACTTACTCAGCGCCGCGAGCCCGGCACGCAACAACTCGCTCTTTTTCACTTCATGCCCGACGGACAGCACACGCTGTTTCAACGCGGCGATCTGCTGATATTCGCCATCCGGCATGGTGAAGCTATCGCGCACCAGCTTGTGCTTCTTGCCACTCGCCTTTTTCTTGGCGCGGGCATCCGCGTCAACCTTGGCCGGCACCGCCGGCGCCGGCGCCACGGGCACGGTTTCAATCACTGGCTTCGCGGCAATGGCTTTGCCGACAATCGGCTTGGAGGCAGTTGGCTTTGCCGCCGGCTTAGCGGCAGCGGGCTTGGACGTGGCAGGCTTTGCCGCGGTTTTGGCCGCAACGGGCTTTGCTGCCGGCTTCGCCGCCGCTGGCTTGGCGGTGGCCGTGGGCTTTGTCGTCACCGTTTTGGCCGGAGCCGGCTTAGCGGCCGCGGGCTTGGTAGTCGGCTTGGCGGCTACGGCCTTTGCCGGCGCCGGTTCAGCGGCCGCCGGTTTGACGGCCGAGTTCGCTGCTTTCATCGCATACCCCTATGTGTCGGAAAACCATAACAGTATAAACTATATATACCGTATTTCAATTTATTCCGCGCGCGATGCCCAAAATTTGACCGCCCGGCAACCTGGACGATCGGACAAGTACTTGCCGCATTTGCCCACAGCGTTATCCACAGCATCTGTGAGTAACCACCGCAGTGGACTCACAACCTGCGCGCAACACCTGAGCCGCCTCGCGCAACGTCGCTTCGGTGGTCTCCCAGTCCAGACAAGGGTCGGTAACCGAGCAGCCATAGCGTAGCGACGACAAATCGTCCGTCAACGGCTGATTGCCGGCCTCAAGAAAACTCTCCAACATCAACCCGACAATGCTGCTATTGCCATGCTCGATCTGCCGCAAGACATCTCCCACCACCAACGGCTGCAACGCAGCTTGTTTGCCGCAATTGGCATGCGAGCAATCGATCACGATATTGCTGGGCAAGCCGGCCTTGGATAACGCCGCTTCGGCCATGGCCACGCTGACGCTATCGTAGTTCGGCCGGCCGCCACCGCCGCGCAAGACCAGATGGCCATAGCGGTTGCCGCGCGTACGGATGATCGCCGACCGTCCCTGGCCGTTGATGCCAAGGAAGCTATGGGGATACGACGCCGACATGATCGCATTGACCGCCGTGGACACCGAGCCGTCCGTGCCGTTTTTGAATCCGACCGGCGTGGACAGTCCCGACGACATCTCGCGATGCGTTTGCGACTCCGACGTGCGTGCGCCAATCGCCGTCCAAGCAATCAAATCGCCGATATACTGCGGCGCGATCGGGTCCAGCGCTTCGGTCGCAGCAGGCAACCCCAAGCGATTGACCTCCAAAAGAAACTCGCGCGCGCGCAATACGCCTTCGTCGATCATGAAGGAATCGTCCATGCGCGGATCGTTGATGAATCCTTTCCAACCCGTGGTGGTGCGCGGTTTCTCGAAATACACCCGCATCACGAGATACAGCACATCGGACAACTCATCCGCCAGGTCCTTGAGCCGGCGCGCGTAATCGAGCCCCGCCACCGGGTCGTGAATCGAACAGGGGCCGACGATCACGAACTTGCGCGCATCCTCGCGATCGAGAATGCGCTGTAGCGCTTGCCGGCCAGCCAGTACCCGCGCGGCCAAGTCGTCGGACAGCGGCAGGCGCAGATGAATTTCATCGGGAGTTGGCATCGGATCGAACGATTCGATGTTGAGGTTTTCTGTTCTTATCATGGCAATATTAGGAAAATAATGTCAGAACAGATTACCAGAAAATGACCACGCGCGCCGACCCGCCCGCCTCATCCGCTAGGAGGCAAAGAACGCCGCGCCGCGCCCCAGCGAGCAGCGCAGAACACGCTTCTGCCGTTGCACATAGCCCGGCAATTCGAACTCGGTACTGGTCAGCGCCAATCCCCCCTGAACATCGAGCTCATAACGGACGAACTCGACCACCGGGCGCGTTTGCGCCGGCGGCAAGGTGAAATGGGAGTCGGAAAAAACGATGCGCGCGCCGAAATTCATATAGCTCGTCAGCGCCAGCCCCGCCCGGATCGCAGGCCCTGGCTGGCCGCTGCCGCGCTGGCATCGCGCCAAATCCAGCGCAACCGTCACGCGACCGCCGCGCGCCAAGGCATTGGCAATATCTTGAAAACCGGCAAGCGGTTCAGCTTGCGCGGCTGCGCCGCATAGCGCCATCGCGGCGCAAAAACGCCGAGCATGGAGGGACATGGCGACATCTCCTTCGAATCGTTGACATGACGAGCAACCCAAGCAAACCTGAACAGTTACCGTCGATGCAACGACTTGTCGAGGGCGCGCGGCAAGATCAGGCCACGTCCTCCGCGGCGGCAATGCGCTCGAGCAAGCGCTCGCGCACGAATTTGATGTGGCCGCGCAAGCCATACAAATACTCGCCAAATGCGGCGGGCACACTGATTTTGCTGACCGTCCGCTCAATGTGATCCAGATGGTGCGCCAGCTCGCGCAGACGCTCGATGTCGTCGGCCCGCCGATGCGCTTCTTGCTCCAGATCGAGCAGTGCGCGATACCAGCGATGAATCGACGATTGGATACGCCAGCGATAGATGGCTGGCGCCATCTTCAGCGCCGGGATCAGAAACAACCCCAACGGCACGATCACGGCAAGCGCGCGGGCAATCAGACCTGCAAGCCAGAACGGGAAGGTGCGATAAAGCAGACTCTTACCCGATGTGTAGTAACGCCGCGCATCCTCGCTTAGCGGAATCTCGTGCTCGACCGCGGAAGGAAACTCGCCCTGCTTTCTCAGCACGCCGGCCTTGCCATGCACCTCACGCGCCGCGTCGAGCAGCAAATCGGACAGCGCCGGGTGCAGCCCGGCACGGGCGACCAGCTCGACCGAAGGGCCAATCAACTCGGTCGTCTCCGGCGGGATATTCTTGCCGACATCGAGCACACCCATCGGCAGCTCCAGCTTGTTCAAATAGCTGACACGCCGCGTATAAGCATCCGCCTGCGTGACATTGAACAAGCGGATGCCGGGTGTGTGCAGCAGTTCGCGCATCATATCGGTCGAGGCGGAGTCGCCCATGACGAAGATGGCGTCAATACGCTCATGACGCAGCGCATCCACCGCGTCGCCAGGCAACGACTCGATCATCTGCGTGCCATCGCCAGGGACGATGCCGTTCAGTTTGAGCAACGTCAGCGCAAGTTCCCGCGTCCCCGTCCCCGGGCGGCCGATATCGAGCCGTCCACCCTTGAAATCCGACAATAGCGACCGTGGTTCGCCACGATAAAAAATCAACAGCGGCTGATACGAGATGCTGCCCAACGACACAAGCCGCCCGTCGGCCACCGCACCCGCCTCGCCGCCCAGCACGAAACCCACATCGGCTTTTTGATGCGCGTCTTTCAACAAGCGCAAATTGTCGACCGAACCGCCGGTGGGCACGATGCGGACGGTCACACCTTCGCGTGCGAGGATTTGCTGGTAGCGTTGCGCAGTGTGGTCGAACACACTGCCCTTGGGGCCGCTGACAATGATCAGCGTGGAGGGTGCTGCCGAGCCGACATACCATAGCGCGGCGGCGGATAGCGCGAGCCCAGCAAGCACCAACAAGGCGATGGTCGCCACCAAGCCGCGCCCAAACAGGGCATTCAAGCGCGCGGCCAGCCGTGAAATCAGAATTTTCGGTGTGATCAAGGGACTCTCCAAGGCGCCAGATAACGGCGGCGCATGATTATTCCCGTGGAACGAACAATAAAAAAGCCTTGTTTTCACAAGGCTTTTTGTTGCAACTGGTGGAGGCGGCGGGAATCGAACCCGCGTCCGAAAGCCCTCTGCAGTGAGTTCTACATACTTAGCCGTGTCGTTTGAGTTTAACCTCTCCCCCGCCGACGGGCAGGCTGGTTTGAGGCGAGTTACCTAAGTTTAACCCCGGATCAAGTAACCCGAACCAAGGCGAGCTGATGTAGAGTGACTCTGCGGGAGTTGCCTCCACGGCCCATCAGCGAGCCGCTGCAGAGTCCGGCCTTAGGCGGCCAGAGCGTAAACGTTGTCGTTTGCGGTTATTACAGTTTCAGCGTTTTACGGGGTAACTGAAATCCCGGTATGCCCTCATCCGCTTTGCAACCCTCGTCGAAACCAGGTCGCCCCCAGATGTGGTCAGCCAGTATAACACCGTGCCCACGCCATCGTCCACAAAGGTTAAAGCGACATGCGCGTATAAAAGTGCCGCCATCCGGCAAAAAGCTAGAGGCAGATCAACACGCCGCCGTTCACCGACGCCACATAATGACGCATCATTACCCTGCAGAGCATTATCATGCACACCACCGTCAGCGCCGCCATCGATGCCGAAGTCAAGGCACAGGCTGTTCGCGTGCTACAGCGCGAAGGCCTGACCTTGTCGCAAGCTATTCGCGCCTTATTGGGCTACATAGCCCGCGAGGGAAAACTGCCGGACGACGTGCCGTTTTTCGGCAGCGGCAGCCTGCCCTCGACCGCCGAAGCGGATGAATCCGCTCTGCCGACGTATGCCAGCTTCAACGAGCTGATGCGCGCGATCACCGGCGAGCTGTAACGTCACAGCAGCTGCCTCAGCCCGGCGTACCCCACCGACAACCCCACCAGCACGATCAGCGCGCCGGAGAAATACGGCGCCTTGCGCGCAAACTCGCCCGCGCCGCGCCAACGATCGGACAAATGCTTCAGACTCAACGCCGCCAGCACACCGGTGGCGACCATGGTCAACGCCAGACCGATACTGAAGCACAACACCAGCGTGGCGCCGAGCGCCACTTTCTTTAATTGCAGGCACAGCAGCAGCACGGTAATCGATGCCGGACAAGGCACGAGGCCGCCCGTGAGACCAAACAGCACGATCTGGCCAGTGCTTGCCTCCCGGTTGGCGAAGCGGCGGCGGATGTCCTCCGCATGAGCACGCTCATGCGCATCCTGCGCGTGGCCCACGATCCGTTCGAATGTGGCCAAAGCGTCTTGCGCCGTCACCGAACGATACTTGCCCACCCCCGCGTGCCGCGCCGGTTGCGTATGACGGTGCGAATGGCGCCCATGATCATGCGGGTGAGGATGCGCATGCGGGTGGTCATGCCCATGGCCATGCTGCTCGCGCCAGGTGCGCCATAGCATCCAACCGGCAACCAGCAGGATCATGGCCGCCGACAGCACTTGGAAATACGGCTCACTGGCCTCGGTAGCCCAGCGCCCGCCGAACCGCAACCCCAGCATCGCCACCAGCCACACCACGGCGGTATGCGACAGCGTGGCGGACAACCCAAGCAAAATGGCCTGGCCAACCGTGCCGCGGATCGCGACGATGAACGCCGCCATCATGGTTTTGGAATGCCCCGGCTCCAAGCCGTGCAACGCGCCGAGCAGAATGGCGCTCGGCACGAAAAGCCAAGCATTGCCACCGAGAAGCATCTGAGAAAAGTTCAACATACCGGTTTCCGGTCTGGAAGGATGACGTGCTTTCAGTATACTCCCCACCAGTATAAAAATACTACCCCCCTGTATCGATGTGCTATGCTGGCCGCACGCACCGCCAAGGAAAATTCATGTCGCACACCATACGCGATCAAGCGAAATTGCTAGCGCGGGTCCGCCGCCTGAGCGGCCAGACCGCCGCGCTGGAAAAACAGCTGACCAACGGCACCGAATGCAGCGCCGTGCTACAGCAGATCGCCGCCATCCGCGGCGCGGTCAACGGTTTGATGGCCGCCGTGATCGAAGGGCATTTGAGCGTTCATCTCGTGGACCAGCCTGACGAAGCGCAGCGGCAAAAAGACCTGGAGGTCGTGCTGCAGGTCATCAAATCGTACCTGAAATAGCAACGCCGCCCTCTTGGCAGTCGCGCACAACCCGCTGATTCCGTTATACTTCCGCCCCACGCCGTCATCGCAGGATGTTTCCATGAGTTTGTTGCCGCATCAGGTCGAATTGCTAGCCCCCGCCAAAACCGTTGAAATCGCCCGCGAAGCGATCCTGCATGGCGCAGATGCCGTGTACATCGGCGGACCGAGCTTTGGCGCGCGGCACAACGCTTGCAACAGCGTTGCCGACATCGCCGAACTCACGCGTTTTGCTCACTTTTACCATGCGCGCGTTTTCGTCACGCTCAACACCATTTTGCACGACGCCGAGCTGGACGCGGCGCGGCGTCTGGTCTGGCAACTGTACGACGCCGGCGTCGACGCGCTGATCATCCAAGACATGGGCATCCTGGAGATGGACCTGCCGCCGATCGAGCTGCACGCCTCGACGCAATGCGACATTCGCGATACCGACAAGGCGCTTTTCCTATCCGACGCGGGCTTCTCGCAACTGGTGCTGGCGCGGGAACTGTCGATCGCGCAAATACGCGCCATCGCCGAGCGGCTCGCCGGTGGCGCCACACTCGAATATTTCATCCACGGCGCGTTGTGCGTGGCGTTCTCCGGCCAGTGCTATATCAGCCATGCCGAGACCGGCCGCAGCGCCAACCGGGGCGATTGTTCGCAGGCCTGCCGCCTGCCCTATACGCTGACCGACCAAAAGGGCGGCGTGGTGGCATTCGACAAGCACCTGCTGTCGATGAAGGACAACAACCAGAGCGCGAATTTGGAAGCGCTTCTGGACGCCGGCGTACGCTCGTTGAAAATCGAAGGCCGTTACAAGGACGCGAGCTACGTCAAGAACATTACCGCCCATTACCGGCTGCTGCTGGACGCGCTGTTCGAACGCCGGCCGGAGCTTGCACCGGCATCGAGCGGCACGAGCGAGATCTTTTTCACGCCAAACCCAGACAAAACCTTTCATCGCGGCGGCACCGACTATTTCGCCACCGGCCGCCAACCGGATATCGGCGCGTTCGATTCGCCCAAGTTTGTCGGCGTGACGCTTGGCCACGCGCATCAAGTCGGACCGGACTGGCTGGAAATCGCCACGGCCGAGACGATGAGCAACGGCGACGGCATCAATTACCTGAAGAAGCGCGAAGTGATCGGCATGCAGCTGAACACCGTCAAGCAGGCCGGGCACGACGCCGAGGGCGTGCCGTTGTGGCGCGGCCAGCCGAACGACCCCGCGCTGCTGGCCGGTTTGAAGCCTGGCATGGAGATCTGCCGCAACCGCGACCATGCCTGGGAGCTGGCGCTATTGAAACCGTCGGCCGAACGGCGCGTCGGCGTATGGGTCGCGCTATCGGAGAGCGAGGACGGCCTCGTGCTGACGCTCACCGATACCGACGGTTGCTGCGCCACCGCCAAGCTGTCGACCGCGTTGACCGCCGCCAAGGACCCGGAACGCGCGCGACAGGGTTTGATCGACGCGCTGGGCAAGTTGGGCAACACCCGTTTTATCGCCCACGACATTCGGCTCGACCTGCGCGAGCCCTGGTTCGTGCCGGCATCGGCCATCAACGGACTGCGGCGCCAAGCGGTGGAAAACCTGGAAGCGGCGCGGCTTGCCGCTTGGCAGCGCCCCACGCGCAAAGCGGCCGTTGCGCCACCGCCCCGCTACCCCGCCACCACGCTGAGCTATCTGGCCAACATCTACAACGAATTGGCTTGGCGGTTTTACCGCCGCCATGGTGTCGACGTGGCCGAACCGGCCTACGAGGCGCACCAGGAGCCGGGCGAGGTCAGCCTGATGATCACCAAGCACTGCCTACGTTTCAGCTTCAATCTGTGTCCGAAGCAAGCCAAAGGGGTCAAGGGGGTCATGGGGCAAGTGCGCGCCGATCCGCTCATTCTCAAATCGGGCAGCGAGACCTATACGTTGACATTCGACTGCCGCCCATGCGAGATGCACGTGATGGGCAAGATGAAAAAACACATTCTCAAATCGCCACCGCCGAGCGACATCCCGGCGACGGCGCCGATCACTTTTTTCAAAACACGCCCGTAAGCCCGCATCAACATGGGTTGACGCTTTGCTCCACCCGTTCCGCCACGGCCAATAGCCGCGCCTCCTGCCCTGGCGCCGCCACCAGCATCAGACTGGGCGGCAGGCCGCTGACCGGATCGGCAAACGACCAGGCCGGCACGGCAATGGCGGGCAGATCCGCGTAGTTGCACAAAGCGAGCGGGCTGATTTGCCGGTTAAGCCCGGGGCGCAGCGTGCGGCGGTTCATCTCGCCATGCGGCGGCGCCAGCCACCCCATAGTCGGCAACAGTAAGATCCCGTCGTGCCCCAGCATGTCGCGGTAGAGTTCGCGCACGGTCTGAAAACGGCCAACCAGCCGCGCTGCGTGCGCGGCGCTGCGCGGGATGGCAAAACGCCCGAGCGTCGCGCCATACAGCAGCCAGACGAACAGTCCATGGTCGATGCCGGGGCGGCCGGTCAATTGGCGCCATGCCTCCGCCAGCAGATGAAACGGGCGCCCGCCGCTCTCCAGCGCCTCATACCAGTCGGCCTGCATGTCGTGCAAAATCATCGGCGCGATCAAATCCTGCAAACTGGCGACCTCGTCGAAACACTGTCCCTCGCTTTGCATGCCAGCCACCGTCAGCGCCTTGCGTGCCGCGGCCAATGCCTGGTCGATGCACGGTGACAGCGTCTGCAACGGAAAGCCCTCCGCCCGAATCAGGCGCAGCCCCTCAAGGGAAGGCACCGTTGGCAAGGCCGTCTGCGCCAGCACCTGATACACCAGCCGTGCATCCCGCACAGAACGCGTGATCGGGCCAATGGCGAGCCAACTGTCGGTAAACCCATCGATCTGCGGCCAGCTGTGCTGCTTGGGCACGGCACTGGACGAAGGCTTGAAACCGACGACTCCGCAGCAGGCGGCGGGAATACGGATCGAGCCTAAGATATCGGAGCCGATGCCAAAGGCCACCGCGCCCGACGCGACCAGCGCGGCATCTCCCCCCGAGGAACCGCCGGCGGTCCGTTCCGGCGCGAGCGGATTGCGCGTGACACCGTGGCGAGGGCTGGTCGTTTCGGCCGTCATGGCAAACTCGGGCACATTGCCGCGCGCGACGATCACCGCGCCCGCCGCTTTGAGCCGCGTCACCACCGGCGAATCCCGCGTCGGCACCCATGGGCGCATATAGTTCGATCCGGCATACACCGGCTGGCCGGCCATGCCGATGGTTTCCTTTAGCGAACAAGGCAGACCGGTCAGCGGCCCGGACGACACCGCCTCCCATTGGCGCATGGCGTCTTCGCGCAAGATATGGCTCGCGGCATGAAGCTGAGGCTGCAGCGCGTTGAGACGTGCCAAATGGAGCTGGAGCAGCTGCTCGGCATGGCTTTCGCCCTGCGCCAGCTGGAGCAGCATCGTGGTGGCATCGGCCAATTCGCGCGGACGCGCTCCGGGCACGGTCATCTCCATGGCAACCAATCACCGTATTTATTATCACATTGGCATAACTAGCGCTAGCAATTGCCATCGATGCCGCGCCTACTTCGGTCGGCAGGAGCCATGCCATCGTTGTGAAACTATCACGCAAGATAATGCCAAATGGTGATGAAGTCCACCATGTAACAACACTTTAAATAATATGTTTTTAATGTAAGGTGTTCATTATGGACATTTTTTCAGATGACGATTTCAATAGATATTTACATGTCATTTCACCGACAGCGTGATATAACTAACAAGAACGAGCGTTGGACCAACCGATCATAGAGCCCCTCCCACGAGGCCCGCATGAAACCAACATTGATGCTTGATTTGCAGGAGGCCATTGCGCTCTCCCGGTTTTGGACAGAATACGAACCATCCGATAAGGCCGGAGAGCAGCAACGAGCCGTATCCTGCATCCTGCTTGCCTATATCGACGTTCTAGAGCAGGAGATCGGCCGTCTGAACGCGCTGCAGCCCGCACAAAGCACTGCGGCGCAGTGCCCCACCGAACCGGACGAGCGAGCGCCGAACACGCCATGACATGATGCTCACGACCTAACGCTCTGTTATGATGACAGGGAAAAAGGCGGGTATCTCCATGAAAAATCCACGGACACTGCTGGCCGCACTATCGACGGTGCTTCTGTTTGGCTGCGATGCCTCAGGCAGCACCACCGAGCAAGACCAACAACAGGACGTCACCGACGCCACGTACTTCAAGGCGCTGGCCACACGCCAATCGCTCACCTGCCCGCTTCCCAAGGGAATGCGCGCCTTCAAGCCCATCAGTCACATCAAGCCGGACGACTTGAAAACGCAAACCCTGGCGCGGGAATACGTCGAGCTGAAACGGCGCGAGACCCAAGTTTCCTGGCAATCGGCGGCGCAGTATTTCAATCAGGATCAGTACGCGGCGGAAAATTGGCTGGCGCGCATGCAAAGCTTGACCGCCACCCTGGACGACGGCTTGCAGACTTACCGCAAGAACAACTACAACTTCGCCACACCGTTGGATGAGTACGCCCTGTCGCTGGCAGACCAATACCGCAATGCCTGTAAACAATACATTCAGGCCAACAGCGAATGGGTGGGCAAGGACCAGGCATTGCAAAAGCTGCGCCAAGAGAAGCCGCAGCCTTGGCTCGCACCGGACCGGCCGTTGACCTGTTCGATGTTGGCGGGCAAGAACTGCTACGACGATTGAACGCAACACGGGCGCCCTTAGGGCCTGTCTGCAAGCGACAACGCGATGCGCCGGCGGATACCGGCCCCGAAGGGCTGACCTGGTAAACGGCCATCTGCGTCGTTGGGCGGCTTGGCCTTAGAATGACTAAGGCCTGCGCCCCCCGCCTAGCATCTGGCCATTTACCAGGCCAGCGCAGTTCACAAATAGTTTGCAGACAGGCCCCAGGCGCCCGTGTCGATACAGCCAGTCACACCGCTCAGCGCGCGCGCTCGGCGGTCGATTCGGCAATCCGCACGATCACGGCCACCGCCTTTTCCATGCCTTGCAAGGTCACGAACTCATGTTTGCCGTGGAAGTTGTAGCCTCCGGTAAACAAGTTCGGACACGGCAAACCACGGAACGACAGCTGCGCGCCGTCGGTGCCGCCACGAATCGGGCACATCTCCGGCTCGACGCCCACGTCCACCATCGATTGACGCGCAATCTCGACAACGTGAGGGAATTTCGCCACTTCGTCACGCATATTGAAGTACGAGTCCTTCAACGTCACCTCGATGCGGCAATCGCTCGGCAGACCCGCCTGCACCTCGCGCGCGATCTCCTGGATGCGCGCCTTGCGCGCCGCGAAGCTATCGCGGTCGAAATCACGGATGATGTAATTCATCTCCGCCTGCTCAACGGTGCCATTGAGCGAGATCAGATGATAGAAGCCCTGATAGCCCTCGGTCCGCTCCGGCGTTTCCTCTGCAGGCAGCTTTTGATGAATGCGCGTCGCCAGCGTCATCGCGTTGACCATCACATCCTTGGCACTGCCCGGATGCACATTGTTGCCATAGATCTTGATGTTGGCCGAAGCGGCATTGAAGTTCTCCGCCTCCAGCTCGCCGACGCCGCCGCCATCAACGGTATATGCCCACTCAGCCGCAAAGGTCTCGACGTCGAAATGCTGCGCGCCTTTGCCGATTTCCTCGTCCGGGGTAAAGGCGAAACGGATCGAACCGTGCGGACGATTTTGCTCGCGCAGACGCAGCATGGCGGTGATGATTTCGGTAATGCCGGCCTTGTCGTCCGACCCCAGCAACGTCGTGCCGTCGGTGGTGATCAAGGTATGGCCGATCAACTTGTTCAACATCGGGAAACGTGCCGGCGACAGCACTTCGCCGCTCGTGCCCAGCACGACATCGCCACCACGATAGTTCTCAACCACCTGCGGCTTGACGCCCTTGCCGCTGGCGTCGGGCGACGTATCCAGGTGGGCGATGAAGCCGATAACCGGCACGGGCCAATTGACATTGGAAGGCAGCGTGGCCATCACGCAGCCCTTTTCGTTGAGCGTAACCTCTTCGAATCCCAGTTCGGTCAGCTCCTTGAACAAACCGCGCGCCAAATTCAGCTGGCCATCGGTGCTGGGTACGCGATCCGCCTTGGGATCGGATTGGGTATCGACAGATACGTAGCGGAAGAACCGTTCGAGAATATTGTCCATTTTGTCCTCAATAAGAGCGTTTCCAAGCATTGTGCATGCTTCATGAGGCACAAATTTTGCGGTATATCAGAAAGCGGGCAATCACCGCCCGCTTATGAAATATAAAGCTTATTGCCGGTCAAAGGCCGTCTAGACTTAGAACCGGCAGCGATCCACTTGCCTATGCTGCACAGACAGGGTACGCCATTACGTGTATATTACTCACTCCTTTTGAGGCAGCGACCAAACAATGCGCAAGTGGCTGATAGTCATACCCTTTTTATTTCAAACAGCCTTTGCGGCCCCCACGCTAACCCTCCTGACCGAATCGTACCAGCCCTTCAACGGCATGGGCGCCGACGGCAAGATCACCGGCATCTCCACCCGCATCGTCGAGCTATTGATGCAAAAGGCGGGGCTTGGCTACACCATCACCGTTGAACCTTGGATACGCGCCATCACCGAGGCGCGCACCAGCGAAAACCATTGCGTGTTTTCCATGTCGCGCACACCGGAACGCGAAGCGTCATATCAGTGGATCGGTCCACTGGTCTTCAACGACTGGGTGCTGTTCGCCAAAGCGCCCGCCGGCCGGCTCGATCGTCTCGAGCAGATCGGCCTGCGCCCGATCGGCACCTACCAAGGCGATGCCATCGTCAGTTATCTGAGCGCCAAAGGTTACAACGTGGATGCCACATCGAAAGACGATCTCAATCCGCGCAAGCTACTCAGCGGCCACATCGCTTTCTGGGCGACGGGACAGTTGATCGGCGAGTATATTCTGCGCCAGCAAGGGCTGCAGAATCAGATCCAACCGGTGCTGGTCTTCAATCGCACCGAGATGTATCTGGCTTGCCATCCACGCACGCCTAAGGCGCTCGTGACGCGCCTGAACAATTTGCTCGACAACCTGCGCGAGTCAGGAGAAATCGCCCGGGTATACCAACAAGCCGGCTATGCGCCTTAAACCCCGCCTGCCTAGCAAGGACAAGCATCGATGACAGCGAGAACGCCATGACCCTCACACCCCGCCACGAGCCCGTCGAACTGGCCAAATGCTATCGCCTGCTCAACCATGGCCCGGTCACCATCGTGACCAGCGCGCATCAAGGCGAACGCAACATCATGGCCGCCGCCTGGGCAATGCCGCTCGATTTCGATCCACCCAAGGTTGCGGTCGTGATCGACCGCAACACATGGAGCCGCGGACTGATCGAAGCATCGGGCCGGTTTGCGCTCAATATCCCGACCAGAGCCATCGCAAGCCAAGTTCTCGCAGTCGGATCGCACTCCGGCCGCGACGGCGACAAATACGCCGCCCTCGGGCTCGACACCTTCCTCGGCGACAGCGATCTACCGTTATTGTCCGGCTGCGCCGCCTGGCTTGAATGCCGCGTACTGCCGGAAACGGCGATGCAGCAGCGCTACGATCTGTTTCTGGCCGAAGTCACCGCCGCTTGGGCGGACCCCGCTTTGTACAGCGAAGGCCGCTGGCACTTTCCCTCACAGGAAAGCCGCACGCTGCACTACATCGCCGGCGGCGCCTTCTTCGCCACCGGCGAATCGTTCGAGGTTTAGGGCCTGGCATATTAATTGCTGAGTCAACGGTTAGGACAACAACCCTTAACCCGCGCTCATGCCATGAATACGACGCTTTCGGTTGCCATGGCCGCATATGGCGGCAGTTCGGCCCCCTTAAGTACGACAGAGATTGCCGCCACGACGGCAAAACCTGCCACGGCCGCCGACACCGCAACGACCGGCGGCCAGCAAGACGAGCACGTCACCCTCTCCGCTCAGGCGGTCGCGCTCTCACAGGGCCAACCTGCGACGGCGACCGTCTCGGCGGCGACGCCGCAGCTGCAATTCCCCGACGCCACGCTCATGGCCCAACTGCGTGCCGCCGGCATTCCATCCCAACCCGCCTTCATGTTGGAGGTCGATCCAGCGACCCATGCGGTCAGCGTGCTTGGCGCGCGGCCCGATGCCGGTCGCATCGCCGAGATCATCAACACCAGCGCCTGACGGCCACGCCCTACCCGCACATTACCGCCTGATCGGCATTCCGGCCGACCTCAGCCCTTTTTTCCCTTAGCGGATCGGTCTTCCGCTGCAAACTACGAACCTATCGCATGGACCTAACGGAGGTCATTCACTCCCATAGGGGATTTCACCATGCCGATTTATCGCAGCTTGCCGCTCCTCCTCGCCGTCTGCTTGGGGCTGCCGGCCCATTCCGCCACCTTCCCGCACCAGGACGTCAACCCTCAAGATTGCTCTGAAGCTGCGCAAGCCAAACGGCGCGCCGATTGGTCAGCGGCATTGCACAAGCAGGACACCGCGTCGGGCTCGCGGTTACTCAAAGAGTCGGTCAACTGCTTTTACGCCGCCACATCAACGGATCAATAAAAGGGGAATTCCCATGAAGCCTCATTCCCGCTTTTTCCCAGCGTTGGCACTGCTCGCTGGCCTCAGTCTGCCAGCGCAGGCATCGATCTTTGACCGTGCCGCGCCGCCGTTTAATTGCTCGTCCAAATCACTCGCGATTTCCCAGCACCTTATTCAGGCGGGGACGGAAGATGAGGAGGGTGAGACCGAGCTATGGAAGCATCTGTTGGGTTGCTCTGCACGCGCCGCGCAGGCCAACGCAAAATATCAGGCACATGGATCGCCAAGCGAACACGAATAGACGAAAGGTTCACGATGCGCACAACGCTTCATTACACCCTCATCTTGCCGCTACTCGCCTCACTGAGTTTGCCGGCGTTAGCTCATGATCGCGACATCAACAGCACAGCCTTGCCTTGCTCCGAGACATGGAAGGTGCAGATTAGCCGTGCGGCACAAAAAGCCATGGAGGAAGGACGGTTCAACGAAATCAGCTCCCACGTCTCGAAACTCCGTCTTTGCGCCCGGCGAGCGCAGGAGATGCAACATCATACCCAGTAACTAAGAATCGCCCATGCCGTGCCTGCGGCATGGGCGATTTTTGTCATGGTGACCCTGGCCGCACCCTGTTACACTCTCCGTCTTTCCTTTTTGCAACGCCGGATCGCGGCTTGACCGGCCAGCCAGACACTAACGCAAGAAGTTGATTCGTATGAACAATTCACTACGTTTACTCACCGCGCTATTGTGCGGCGCATGGCTGGCGCAAAGCGTCGGCGCCGGACGACCGCTCCCCGAGCTCCTCGGCGACCCGGCGCAATGGCGCCAACTCGACTGGGCGCAAGCGGCGAGCTCGACGGTATGGCAGGACCACGGTTGGCTCAGCTATCTAGGCAAACAGAGCGGCAATCTCTCACACGATCGCATTCAGGCGTTCCGGCTCGATGGCATCGACTGGCAAGCCACGCTGGACACCCACACGGACAATGGCGCCCCCGTAGCGCAACTCACTGTCTACTCGCCCGGGGAGGATGGTCAGCTCGACCACTGCAGCAACCTCTACGATTGGGCGCAGCATCACTTCGGGCCGCCTGCCGCGGCAGTAGACGGCAGCTACCATATCGCCGGCAATGACGGCACGCCGGTGCATGGTTTTATCGACCGGCACTACCAATGGGATGTGGGTACAACGCGCATCATCGAGGACTGCCAAGGACAAAGCACCGGCAGCGACAACATCGTCTATGCCGCGAGCTCGCTCCGCTTCATGCCGCTGGCGGCGGGCAACGCCGTCCACCCGCTCATCAGCGCCAAATGCTCCCGTTCGCTGCGGCTCACCGACTCCGGCGATATCCCGCTAAAAATGTCTGATATCGTGTTTGTCATCGACGAAAACAACGGCTCGATCCGCCGCCCCGACCTGGTGCCGATCCGCGTGCACAATGTCCAAGTCGGACCGCAACAGATCGGCTTCAGCCTGACACTGGATCAATCGACCAATGACTACCATATCGACCTGCCATCCGGTCAACTGAGCGCCAACATGTCGATTTCCGGTATCCGCGCCGGCCAAGTCTCCGGCCAATGCCGGTTGACCCCGCTATCCGCCGTGAAGTGACCGCGAACAACAAACGGCCCGGTATCCGCCGGGCCATTTGAACTCACCGCGAGTCCGCCACCAGATTCGCCGTTGGCGCCCGGCGCCGTGCATGCAAATCAGGCAGCAAGGCCGTCAGTAACCCCAACAGCGGCAAGAACGCGCACACCTTATAGACGAAAAAGATGCTGGTATGATCGGCCAGCGTCCCCAACGCCGCAGCGCCAAGACCGCCCATGCCGAAGGCAAAGCCGAAGAACAAGCCGGAAATGGCGCCCACCTTGCCCGGGACCAGTTCCTGCGCATAAATCAGAATCGCGGAGAAGGCGGAAGCCAGCACCAGACCGATCACCACGGACAGGATTTCGGTACCCATCAAGCCGACATACGGCATCAGCAGCGTAAACGGCGCCACCCCCAGAATCGACCCCCAGATCACCCGTTTACGTCCGATGCGGTCGCCGACCGGACCACCGATCAACGTGCCGGCGGCAACGGCGAACAGGAACAGGAACAAATGCATCTGCGCCGACTGTACGCTGAGATGGAATTTGCTGATCAAGTAAAACGTGTAGTAGCTGGTCAGACTCGCCAAATAGAAATATTTGGAGAAAATCAGCATCGCCAGAATAAATAGCGACCACAGCACGCGCACGCGCGACAAGCCGTTATCGGGTCGCGCCACCGCCGGTTTCTTGGCCTGTGCGCGCTGATGATGGCGATACCAGTTGCCGACGGCGGTCAGCACCAGCATGCCGACCAGCGCCGCCGCGCCGAACCACGCCACGCTCCCCTGCCCGCGCGGCAAAATGATCCAAGCCGCCAGCAACGGGCCGAGCGACGTGCCTAGATTGCCGCCGACTTGGAACACCGACTGCGCCAAGCCATGCCGGCCGCCGGACGCCATGCGCGCCACACGCGACGATTCCGGATGGAAGATCGACGACCCCATGCCCACCATGGCCGAGGCCAGCAACAGGGAAGGCATGCTGTCCGCCTTCGACAACAGCAACAGGCCGCCCAGCGTGCACGCCATGCCGACCGCCAGCGAATACGGCTGCGGACGCTTGTCCGTGTAAAGGCCGACCACCGGCTGAAGCAGCGAGGCGGTGATTTGGTAAGTCAACGTAATCAGGCCGATCTGCGCGAAGCTGAGATGATGCTCGACCTTGAGCATCGGATAGAGGGCGAAGATCAGCGACTGCATCATGTCGTTGAGCAAATGGGAAAAACTGATGGCAACCAAAATCGCCATCACGGTGCCGCCTGCGGCTTTGCCGGCCGGAGAGGCGGCCAGCGTCTGGATCTTGTTGGTCATGATTCACCGTGGGCAAGGGTAATGAAATACGTTCTCATTTTATGATGTCGCAGCAAATAAATCCGGCCAACCAATATCGCCAATCAGACAACGCCACAAATAAAATGCCGGCCCTTGAGGCCGGCTTCAGCGTGCTGACAAACCCTTCTCCGCGAAGCGGAGGCTCCCTTGCAAGGCAAGGGCGGGGGGATTGGGACTCGATGGACAGGCTGCGAAATCAGTAAGCTGCAACTGAGGCCCGGCTTTGCCGGGCCCTCCGATACCGTTACAAACCACTAAATCAACAGCCTGAAAGCCGGCCCTTGAGGCCGGCTTCAGCGTGCTAGCAAATCGCCAACGCGTGCTTAGCGCGATTTGACGAACGGAATACCGATGGCTTTCGGCGCCACGGCGCGGCCGACGAAACCCGCCAGCAGCAGTACCGTCAGCACGTACGGAATCACCTGGATAAACTGCGACGGGATCTCGCCGATGATCGGCAGCGGCACGCCTTCCAAGCGGATCTGCACCGAGTCGGCAAAGGCGAACAGCAGGCAGCCCAGCATGGCGTAAGCAGGCCGCCATTTGCCGAAGATCAGCGCCGCCAACGCCAAGAAGCCCTTGCCGGCGGTCATTTCCTTGATGAACGAGCCCGTCTGATAGACCGACAGGAACGTGCCCGCCATGCCGCACAGCATGCCATTGCACAGCAATGCCAAGTAGCGGACACGCGCAACCGAGATACCGGCGGTATCGGCGGCATGCGGGTTTTCTCCCACGGCGCGCAGGCGCAGGCCAAACCGGCTGCGATACACGACCCAGGTCACCACCGGCAAGACCACCAGGAAGGTCAGATAGACCAGGATGCAATGACCGGACAGGATGCCGCTGTAGATCGGGCCGACGACCGGCACGCGGGAGATCGAATCGGCGAACGGCAGGGTAATGTCTTGAAAGCGGGCCACATCGTCGAGCTGCGGCGAGTTGCCGCCTTGCTGGAACCAGGCAAGCCCCAGTACCGGCGTGATGCCGGAAGCGATGGTGTTGACCGCCATGCCGGAGATCAATTGGTTGCCGTTATAGGTCACCGACACCAGCGCATGCATCATCGACAGCAAGATGGCGGCGAACATGCCGGCCATCAGGCCAAGCCAGGGATTGCCGGTGACGTAGGCCGCCGCCGCGCTGGCGAACGCCGAGGTCAGCATTTTGCCTTCCAGACCGATGTCCACCACGCCGGAGCGCTCGGAAAACAGGCCGGCCAGCGATGCCAATACCAGCGGCGTGGAGACGCGGATGGTCGAACCGAGAAGACTGATCCACTGTTCCATGTCATTTCCCTCGCTTGAAGAACATAGCCAGAATCGGCTCAAACAGGTTTTCCAGACCACCGCAGAACAGGATCACCAGACCTTCGATCAGCAAAACCATTTCGCGGGTGATCATCGGCTTGGCGAACGACAGATCGAGCCCGCCTTGGGTCAATGCGCCGAACAGCAGCGCCGACAGGAAAATGCCGACCGGATGGTTGCGTCCCATCAGCGCCACGGCCACGCCGACGAAGCCGATGCCGTTGGTAAACAGCACGTTCATACGGTGGGTCGAGCCCAATAGTTCGTTGACCGCCGACAGGCCGGCCAGCGCGCCGGAGGCGCACATGGCCAAGACGATGATCTTGGTCACGTTCATGCCGGCGTAGCGCGCGGCATGCTCGTTGGTGCCCACGGTGCGCAGCTCGTAACCCCAACGGCTATGCCAAACCACCAGATAGAACGCGACGCAAGCGATCAGCGCCAGGAAGAACGAACCGTTGAGCGGCGTATTCGGGATATGGATGCCGATACCGGCCAGGATATCCTGCATCGCCGGCATCCACGCGTTCTGGCCGAACTCGCGGGTGGTGGGGTTTTGCGAGCCCGGCTCGATCAATTGGTGACCGATCAAGTACAGCATCAACGAATACGAGATGAAGTTGAACATGATGGTGGTCACGACGATGTGACTGCCCCGCTTGGCTTGCAGCCAGGCCGGAATATAGGCCCAGGCGGCGCCGAACGCCATGGCGGCGATCAGGCACAGCGGCATCAGCACCCAGAACGGCAGCACCTTGTCGAACGCGAACACGGTCAGGGTGATGCCAAGGCCAGCCAGATACGCCTGCCCCTCGCCGCCGATGTTGAACAGGCCGGCGTGGAACGCCGCCGCCACCGCAAGACCGGTAAAGATGAAGTCCGTCGTGTAGAACAGCGTGTAACCGATGCCCTCGCCATAGCCGAAAGCGCCGTGAATCAGCAGTTTCAAGCACTCGAGCGGATTTTCGCCGATAAGCCAGGTCACGAGCCCCGTGACCAAAAGCGCCGCAAAAATGTTAAGCGCGGGCAGAATCGTCAGCTGCGCCCAACGCGGCAAAGTGGATGGTTGACCGAACTTCAATGCTTGTCTCCTCCGCCCATCAGCAGGCCAAGTGCCGGAGCGGTTGCTTCCTGGCCGGCCATTTCACCGGTAATCTGACCGCCCGCCATCACGAGGATGCGGTCGGACAGCGACATGATTTCTTCCAATTCGACCGACACCAGCAACACCGCCTTGCCGGCATCGCGCAATTCGATCAGGCGTTTGTGAATGAACTCGATGGCGCCGATGTCGACCCCGCGGGTCGGTTGACCGACGAGCAACAGATCGGGATTGGCGTAGATTTCGCGCGCCAGCACCACCTTCTGCTGATTGCCGCCCGACAGCAGACCCACGCGCAGCATGGGATTGTCGGGACGAATGTCGAACTGTTTGATCAGCGTATTCATCCGCGCCACCAACGCCTTGCGGCTATAGAACGGCCCCTTGCAGACAGAACGGTCGCACTGATAGCCCAAGATGGCGTTTTCGTAGTTGGAGAAAGCTTTGACGAGCCCTTCGCGCGAACGGTCCTCCGGCACGTGGGCGATGCCGAGCCGGCGCAATACCGCCGCCTTCGGCTGACGATATTTGAGCGTGCCGAGGTTCTGGCCCTTATAGACGATCTCGCCCGAGGTCGGCTGCACCATGCCCGCCAGCACCTCGAGCAATTCCGATTGACCGTTGCCGGCCACCCCGGCAATGCCGACGATCTCGCCGGCGCGCACATGCAGATTGATGTCCTTCAACAGACGGACACCACGGCGGTCGGTCAGATTCAGGTCCTTGACCGACAGCACCACCTCGCCCGGCTCGCGCTGCGCCTTGTCGACTTGCAGATTGACCTTGCGGCCCACCATCAGGTCGGCGAGCGCGGCGCGATCGACGTCGCAGGTACGCACGTTGCCAACCATCTGGCCGCCGCGCATCACGCTGACATTGTCGGTAGCTTCCAGCACCTCGCGCAGCTTGTGGGTGATGAGAATAACCGTCTTGCCCTGCTCTTTGAGCGTACGCAGAATGCGGAACAGGTGGTCGGCCTCCTGCGGGGTCAGCACGGCGGTCGGCTCGTCCAGGATCAGCACGTCGGCGCCGCGATACAGCGCCTTGAGGATTTCCACCCGCTGCTGCAGACCGACGCCCAGTTTGCCGACGATGGCATCCGGGTCGACCTCCAGACCGTACTCCCGGTTGAGCTCTTTAAGATGGGCGCGCGCTTCCTGAATCCCACGCTTGAGCACGAGACCGCCTTCGGCGCCCAGAATGATGTTTTCCAACACTGTGAAGGTATCGACCAGCATGAAGTGCTGGTGCACCATGCCGATACCGAGGCGGATCGCCTCCTGGCTGTTGCGGATATGCGCATCCTTGCCATTGACGCGGATGGTGCCGGTATCCGCCTGATAGTACCCGTAGAGGATACTCATCAGGGTAGACTTCCCCGCTCCGTTCTCGCCGATAATGCCATGGATCGAGCCCTTGGCGACCTTCATGTCGATATCGCGGTTAGCCGCGACGGCGCCAAAACTCTTGCAGATGCCGATCAACTCGATGGCTAAGTCGGTCATTCTTGTATTCCCTGAATGCTGATTGCCCTGTGATTTTCCCGCACAAATCAAACGGCCACGCCACCAAGGGCAGGCGTGGCCGTTTCGGGATCACTGCGTTCCCGTGATGCTACGGACTTATTGTACCGGGCAGCTGTTGTTGGCGCGGTAGTCAACGACCTTGATCTTGCCAGAAATGATGGCGGCACGCGCGGTCTTGATGCGCTTCTCCATATCCGGCGTGATCAGCGGGCGGTTGTTGGCGTCCAGCGCCCAGTCGATGCCGTTTTCCTTCAGACCCAGCACTTCGATACCCGGCTTCCAGGTATTGTTCTTGGCGTCCATGAAGGTGTTGTGCACGGCGATGTCGACGCGCTTGACCATGGAGGTCAGCACGGAACCCGGATGCAGATAGTTTTGGTTGCTGTCGACGCCGATCGAGTACTTGCCGGCAGCCTTGGCGGATTGCAGCACGCCGAGGCCGGTGCCGCCGGCGGCAGCGAAGACGACGTCGACGCCACGGTCGAACTGGCTCTTAGCCAATTCGGTGCCGCGAGCCGGGTCATTGAAGGCGGACGGGGTGGTGCCAGTCATGTTTTGGATGACCTTGTCGTCCTTGTTGACGTACTTAACGCCTTGCACATAGCCGCAGGCGAAGGCGCGGATCAGCGGTACGTCCATGCCGCCGATGAAACCGACGGTATTGGTCTTGGACTTCATGGCGGCGGCCATGCCGACCAGGAAGGAGCCTTCCTGTTCCTTAAACAGAATGCTCTTGACGTTCGGACCCTTGGCGACCGAGTCGATGATCACGAAACGCGTCTTGGGGAATTCCTTGGCAACGGTTTCGACAGCCTGCGTGTAGGAGAAGCCCACAGCGACGATCGGATCCATATTCTTGCGAGCCATGTCGCGCAGCACTTGCTCTTTTTGCGCGTCGGAGGAAATTTGCGCGTCACGGTAAGCGACGCCGGTTTCCTTCTTGAACTGCTCTGCACCCTTGTACGCGGCCTCGTTGAAGCTCTTGTCGAATTTACCGGCCTGGTCGTATACGACGGCGGGAGCGAAGGCGGCAAAGGCGGAGGACGCCATCATCGCCGCGGCAACGGCAAGGCTCACACGTTTCAGTTCGATTTTCATCTTTATCAACTCGCATCGTTGGTGATAGGAAATGTGCGCCAAGCCTGGATTGGCTTGACCGGCACACTCTCAAAAAGAGCAAGCCCGAAGCATGCGTCACCTCGAGCCAGGGTCAGGTGTTTTCGGCCTCCATGCCAACGGCATGTCACCGCATCGACCCCAGACGACACCGCGTTAGAGAGCGGAACCCGGGACGATGCCACTAAAGCATCAGCACATTCTGAGGGCCGAAATTGTAGTTTCCCACAGGAAACCTGTAAACACTGAGCAGCTTATCAGTATCTGCTGTCAGGGTGTTTACTGTCGCAACTCAAGAACTATAGGCCATCGTCCAACGTTGCCGTATTCTCTTCCGATGAAGATATCTGCGCAACATTGGCAATGTATTTTGCTTAGGCAAAAGGAGATTTATTTGACGCGGATCAGTCAGCTTATGACGATGGAATTGATAAATTAGCTTTTAATGAAGATACCTATGCAGGATACACGAAAGACATGGCATTTCCGTTACAATCTGGGCCGTTTGATTGAAGAAAAACACCCATGCTGAGCTACCGCCACGCCTTTCATGCCGGAAACCACGCCGATGTGTTGAAGCACGCCATTGAAGTGCTGCTTTTGCAACACTTGGGCCAAAAGGACGCGCCTTACTGGTACATCGACACCCATGCCGGCGCCGGCTTGTACGCCTTGGACGAAGGCTACGCCAGCCAAAACGCAGAGTTCGCCGCCGGCATTGCCCGGCTGTGGCAGCGGGACGATCTGCCGCCGGCGCTGCGGCCGTACTTGGAGGTCGTCGAGGGCTTCAACCCCGATGGCCGGCTGACGCGCTACCCCGGTTCCCCGCTCGTGGCCGACCGCGTGATGGCGCAAAGCGGCAAACTGCGCCTATTCGAGCTGCACCCCAGCGACCACCGCCTGCTGCAAGACAACTTCGCCGGGCGCCACCGCCGCTGCCTGATCCAACAGACCGATGGCTTCGAGGGCATCAAGGCCATCCTGCCGCCACCGCCTCGGCGCGCCCTGGTGTTGATCGACCCGCCATACGAAGACAAGCAGGACTATCTGCGCGTGCCGGTGGCGCTGGCGGAAGGATTGAAACGTTTTGCCACCGGCGTGTATGCCGTTTGGTATCCGCTGTTGCAGCGCGCCGAGATGCGCGCCCTGCCCGACGCGTTGAAAAAGCTGCCGGTCAAACGCTGGCTCGACGTCACGCTCACCGTGCGTAGACCGTCGGCGGACGGCTTTGGCATGCACGGCAGCGGCATGTTCATCATCAACCCGCCGTGGACCCTGGCCGAAACGCTGACCGAGACGCTGCCCTGGCTGACCGAGGCGTTGGCGCTTGACGCCGGCGCCACGCACACGCTCCGTTATCAGGGGGACTAGGG
>NZ_JAFAND010000044.1 GCF_019232825.1 Paludibacterium sp.
CTAGTGCTTGATCATGATATGGCGCGCCACGCTGTAGTCTTCCAGCGCATACAGCGACAAGTCCTTGCCGTAGCCGGAGCGCTTGAGTCCGCCGTGCGGCATTTCGCTGATCAGCATGAAATGGGTATTGATCCAGGTGCAGCCATACTGCAGCGCCGACGCCACACGCATGGCGCGGCCGACGTCGCGGGTCCAGACCGAGCTCGCGAGGCCGTAGGTGGAGTCGTTGGCCCAAGCGACGGCCTGGGCCTCGTCATCGAAGCGGGTGATCGATACCACCGGGCCGAACACCTCGCTGCAGACGATTTCGTCGCTTTGGCGCGCACCGGCAATGACCGTCGGCTGGAAGAAATAGCCAGCGCCCGGGGCGCGCTTGCCGCCGGCGGTGATTTCCATGTGTCCTTGCTGCTGGGCGCGTTCGACGAAACTGGCGACGCGGTTGAGCTGGCGCTCGGAGATCAGCGGTCCCATTTCCACGCCGTCGTCGTGCTGCTTGCCGAAGCGGATGGCGGAGACCGCGCTCGACAGTTCGGCCACCAGACGGTCGTAGATCTTGCTGTGGGCATAGAGACGGCAGGCGGCGGTGCAGTCCTGGCCGGCGTTGTAGTAGCCGAAGGCGCGGATGCCGGCGACCACTTCGTCCAGGTCGGCGTCGTCGAAGACCAGCACCGGCGCCTTGCCGCCCAGCTCCAGGTGGGTGCGCTTGAGCGATTTGGCCGCGGCTTCCAGGATGCGGGAGCCGGTGGAGACGTCGCCGGTGAGCGAGATCATGCGCACCTGCGGCTGGGTGATCAACGGGCTGCCGACGGTTTCGCCGCGGCCGAGCACGACGTTGAACACGCCCGGCGGCAGGATGTCCGCGCAGTATTCCGCCAGCTTGAGCGTGGTCAGCGGCGTTTGCTCCGACGGCTTGAGCACCACGGTGTTGCCGGCGGCGAGCGCCGGCGCCATTTTCCACGCCGCCATCATCAGCGGATAGTTCCACGGCGCGATCGAGGCGACCACGCCCAACGGATCGCGGCGGATCAGGCTCGTGTGGCCCGCCAGGTACTCGCCGGCCAAAAGACCGGTCTGGGCGCGCACGGCGCCGGCGAAGAAACGGAAGACATCGGCCACGGCGGGAATTTCGTCGGCGAGCGCCAGCGCATAGGGCTTGCCGCAGTTCAGCGACTCCAACCGGGCGAACTCGGTGGCATGCGACTCGATGGCGTCGGCGATGGCCAGGAGCATTTGCGCGCGGTCTTTCGGCGTGGTGCGCCCCCACTCGGCGAAGGCGGCGTCGGCGCTCTTGACGGCGGCCTGCACCTGTTCGAGCGATGCTTCGTGGATGCGGGCGATGCACTCGCCGGTGGCCGGGTTGACGATTTCCTCGATGTTGCCTTCGCCTTGGACAAACAGGCCGTTGATCAGCAGGGCGGTTTGCAGGGTCTTTTCCATGATTCAGCCTCTCGATGGTCGGGGTTACTTGCCGCTGCCGGCAATGTCTTCGGTGCCGCTGGTCAGCCGCCAGGCGGCGATGATCGGCAAAGTGGTCAATAGCATCACGGTCATGGCGACCACGTTGGTGACCGGCACGTCGCGCGGCCGGGTCAGCTGGTTGAGCAGCCAGATCGGCAGCGTCACCTCGTTGCCGGCAGTGAAGGTGGTGACGATGATCTCGTCGAAACTGAGCGCGAAGGCCAGTATGCCGCCGGCCAAGAGCGCCGTGGCGATTTGCGGCAGCACGATGTGGCGGAAAGTCTGCCAGGGGTCGGCGCCCAGATCCATCGACGCTTCGATCAGGCTCATGCTGTTGCGTCTGAGCCGGGCGACGACGTTGTTGTAGACCACCACCACGCAGAAGGTGGCATGGCCGACGGCGATGGTCCAAAAGCCGGGCGCGACGCCGGCGAGCCGGAAGGCGGCCAACAGCGACAGGCCGGTGATGATGCCGGGCAGCGCGATGGGCAGGATCAGCATCAGCGTGACCGCTTCCTTGCCGAAGAAGCTGCCGCGGTAGAGGGCGCCTGCCGCCATCGTGCCCAGCACCATGGCCAACAGCGTGGCCACGAGCGCGATCTTGATCGAGAGCCCGATGGCGGCGAGCACGTCGGGATTGGCGAAGGCGATGCTGAACCAATGCAGCGTGAAGCCTTTGAGCGGAAAACTGTAAGCCGACGTTTCGGTATTGAAGGCATACAGCACGATCATGACGATCGGCAAGTGCAGAAAGCCCAGCCCGGCCCAGGCGAGACTCTTGAGCCACCACGGGGCGCGGTCGGCGGTTGAGCGGTCAAAGCGCATCGAAGGCCCCCAGTCGTTTGGCGATGGACAGGTATACCGCGATGATCAGCACCGGCACCAGGGTGAACGCGCCCGCCATGGGCATGTTGCCGATCGAGCCTTGCATCGTGTAGACCATGGTGCCGATGAAAAGACCCGACGGCCCGAACAGCTGCGGAATGATGTAGTCGCCGAGCGTGAGCGAAAAAGTGAAGATCGAGCCCGCCACCACGCCGGGAAACGCCAGCGGCAGTATCACCGTGCGAAACGCCATGAACGGCGTGGCGCCGAGGTCGGCCGCGGCCTGGATCAGGTTGCCCGGCACGCGCTCGAGCGCCGCTTGGATCGGCAAGATCATGAACGGCAGCCAGATGTAGGTGAACACGGTAAAGCGGCCGAGCGTCGAGGTGGACAGCGAGTCGCCGCCGATGCCCGGCAACGACAACAGCCAATCGACCACGCCCGACAGGCCGAAGCTGCGGTAGAACCAGTACACCAGGCCGCCTTTAGCCAGAATGACGGTCCAGGAGTAGGCCTTGACGATGTAGCTGGCCCACATCGGCAGCATGACCGCGACGTAGAAGAAGCCTTTGCGCCAGCCGCGGGCGTAGCGCGCCATGTAGTAGGCGAGCGGGAAGGCGAGCACGGCGGCGGCGAGCGTCACCGCCGCCGCCATGGCGACCGTGCGCAGGATCACGTCATGGTTGGCGGGGTCGAGCAGCGCGCGGTAGTTGTCGAGCGTCAACACCGGGCTGACATTCATGGTGAAGTCGTCGAAGGTGAAGAAACTCTGCGCCAACAGCGCGAACAACGAGCCGAGGTAGACCAGACCGAACCACAAGAGCGGCGGCGCGAGCAGCAGGAACAGCCACAAGGCGGGGCGGCGGTAGAGCGCGTCGGTCAACGCGGACAGCCCGCGCCGTTCAAGCATGCGCGACATGGCCGTTCTCCTCGGGAGCGAGCGGATGCATCGCGCGTTGCGGCCAATAGAGCTTGACCGGCGCGCCGACGGTGAAGGCGACGTCGTGGTCGTCCAGATTGGGGCTGACCACCGCCAGCACCTTGCCGTTGCCGGCGCGGACCTCGAAGCGGCTGACCGCGCCCAGGTACTGGATGTCGATCAGCTCGCCGGAAAGGCCGATCTCGCCTTCGCGCGGACCGTCTTGGCCGATGCGGATGCGCTCGGGGCGAATCGAGAAGGGCCGGTCCTGTCCGCATAGCGTTTGCGCGGCGGCATGGTCGAACACGTTGGAGGTGCCGACGAAATCGGCGACGAAGGCGGTGGCCGGCCTAGTGTACAGTTCGCGCGGCGTGGCGACTTGCTCGATGCGGCCGAGGTTGAACACCGCCACGCGGTCGGACATCGACAGCGCCTCGCCCTGGTCGTGCGTGACGTAGATGAAGGTGATGCCGAGCTGGCGCTGCAGGCTTTTGAGCTCGATCTGCATTTGTTCGCGCAGCTTCAGGTCGAGTGCGCCCAGCGGTTCGTCGAGCAGCAGCACGCGCGGTTTTTTGATCAAGGCGCGCGCCAGCGCGACCCGCTGACGCTGGCCGCCGGACAGCGCGGCCGGCCGGCGTTGGCCGTAGTCGCCGAGCTTGACCAGTTCGAGCATCGCTTGCGCCCGTTCTTGGCGCTCGCGTTTGCCCACGCCGGCGACCATCAGGCCGTAGGCGACGTTGTCGGCCACGCTCATGTGCGGAAACAGCGCGTAGTCCTGGAACACCGTGTTGACGTCGCGGCGGTAGGGCGGCAGACCGGCGGCCTCTTGGCCGAAAATGCGCACCGAGCCCGCGCTCGGCTGCTCGAAGCCGGCGATCAGCCGCAGGCAGGTGGTCTTGCCCGAGCCGGAGGGGCCGAGCATGGAAAAGAATTCGCCTTCCCCGATTTGCAGGTCGACGTTGTCCACGGCGCGCACTTTGTCGAAGGTGCGGCTCAGATTCTGAAATTCGACGGCGTAGGTCACGATAGAAATCTCGCTTCGGGTGAAGCCGCCGGCCCGGCGAGGCCGGCGGCGTGGCTCAGCGTCCGCCCATGACGGCGATGTAGTCGGCCGTCCAGCGGCTGTAAGGCACGCAGCGTCCCTGTTTGCATTGCGCGGTCGGGGTTTTCCAGAAATGGATCTGGGCGAATTTGTCAAAGCCGTTGGTCTGGCAGAAGGCGGTGCCGCCGGGAGCCTTGGTGTTGCAGGCTTCCGGTACCACCGGGTTGGAGCCGAACCACTCGGCCAGCGCCGATTGCAGGTTCTTGTTCAGCGACCACTCCATCCACTTGTAGCTGCACACCGGATGCTTGGCGTCGGCGGCCAGCATCGTGGTGTCGGCCCAGCCGGTCGCGCCTTCCTTGGGAATGGTCTCGCCGATGGGGAATTTCTCGCCGGCGAGCGAATTGACGGTATAGCCCCAGGCGCTGGTGGCGGCGATGCCTTCATTCTTGAAGTCGTTCATCTGCACGGTGACGTCGTGCCAATAGCGGTGGGCCAGCAGCTTTTGCTGCCGCAGCAGTTTCAGCACGGCGGCGTACTGGGTGTCGTTGAGCTCATACGGGTCGGTGATGCCGAGCGACGGGTTCTTGACCATCAGGTACATGGCGGCGTCGGCGATGTAGATCGGCCCGTCGTACGCTTGAATGCGGCCCTTGTTGGGCTTGCCGTCCGGCAGGTTCATCGGTTCGAACACCACGTTCCAGCTCTTCGGCGCGGTTTTGAAGACGTTGCTGTTGTAGGCGAGGAAGTTGGCGCCCCATTGATAGGGCGTGCCGTAATGCTGGCCATTGACGGTGAACCAGTTGCCGTTTTGCAGGCGCTTGTCCAAGGTCTTCCAGCTGGGGATCAGCGCGGTGTTGACCGGCTGGACTTTCTTGCCGTAGATCAGGCGCAGCGAGGCGTCGCCCGAGGCGGTGACCAGGTCGTAATTGCCCGACCCCATCAACGACACCATCTCGTCCGAGGTGGCGGCGGTTTTGACGTTGATCATACAGCCGGTCTGCTTTTCGAAACCGGTCACCCAGTCGTAGTTCTTGTCGTTGGCGCCGCGTTCGATGTAGCCGGGCCAAGCCAAGATGTTGAGCTGGCCTTCTCCCGCGCCGAGGTGGGTCAGTGGCGCGGCTTGGGCGCAGGCGGCTAGCGCGCCGAGCGCGAGGCCGATGACGGAATGCATTGTCTTGAACATGTTACTCTCCTGTGTAGCGCCTATAGCGCGAGCGGACATGCGACGGCATGGTTGGTCTGTGCCAATCTATGCCTATAGCATGATATGAATTCGCACACATTTGAGCTAATGCACTAAACCTATCGGGCCGTTCGGTTATTCCGAAAATGCGGCAATCACTTAGGGGCAAACACCGCGTCGGGAGAGGGCGTGGCGGCCCAGTCGCCGAATTGACTGGCGTTTGGTGGGATTGCGTTCGGTTTTTTGGAATGAATACGGTATGTATTCGGAAAAACAGATGGCTGGATGGGGGTTCGGCGCGATGCCGCGCGTTGCGCCGAACCCCATTGCGGGAGTAACGGCAACACCTTAAAAGCGGGAGTGGCAACAGCGTCCCGGCTTTTACTCCCGCCGTTAAGGTTTTGCTTTTACTCCCGCCGTTTCGCTTGCGCGAACCACCACTGCGGGAGTAACGGCAACACCTTGAAAGCGGGAGCGGGGACGGGCGTTTACTCCCGCCGTTAAGGTTTTGCTTTGACTCCCGCCGTTGCTTTTTAACTTCCTTCCACCCCGACGTGCGC